>JACPVN010000291.1 GCA_016191715.1 Ignavibacteriota bacterium
GTTTAAGTACCCGCTTGGGCATGTGCTTCCTTGAATAAATTTTGAAATATTTCTTTGTACTTGAAATCCCGGCTACTATCCACCTGCACCAAACAGTTTTTAATTAAATGTGCATTGATAAAAGTTTTGTTCTCAAGATAGAGATAACAAAGCAAGTTGTTTTCGCTATCGTGTTTCATCGTATCGTATTTCAGAAAAACTCTTTTGCCTTTCGTCTTCTCAACCAGAAATTTTTTTGCTTCACCATTGACCACCGGATTTTCTTTGACACCTATAAGTTTTACTGTCAAGTCATTACTCAAGCGAATTTTTTCAGGACTAATAATCTCTTTGACAGTGAAGAGTTCTTCTCGTTTAGGTGAACCGTCTTTATCAATCTTACTCCCAAATTGCAATTTCTTGACATCAATTTTCTTGTCGAATGTATGAGGGTCTTTGAAAATGTATGGCAACTTTTCAATATCTTTTGAAAAGTCAGATTTAATTTGTTGTTGTTTCAAAAATTCGAACGTTGGATTGTGTAAATCATTCTGATTGACCGAAAGTTTTTGTTTGATAATTGGTATGAATTCAGAGTTGATTTCGAAACCAACTGAATTACGCTCTAATTTTTTTGCCACAAGATTCGTTGTTCCGCTTCCAGTGAATGGGTCAAGCACTGTATCTCCCACAAACGAAAACATTTTAATCAACCGCTTTGGCAATTCTTCCGGGAACATTGCAATATGATTGTCCTGCCTTGCGCCTGCAAAATTCCAATGCCCTGCAAAGTATGTGTTCCATTCTTCGGAAGTCATATTGGAAAGTTCCTTTTGTTCCTTCGTTGGCTTCTGAGCTTCTCCAAGTTTTTTTAAAATCAAAATAAATTCATAATCTAATTTCAATATTCCATTTCGAGGATACGGATACGAACCCATCTGTACGCCACCGCCTGTGGTGTTTGATGTTGTCACCTTCTGCCAAATGATTGCGCCCATGTAATCAAAACCGATGGTCTCACAAAACTTGATAATCTCTTCGCGAATAGGAATTACTTTGTATCTGCCGTAATACACCGAACGGGCAAATTGGTCACCGATGTTCACACACAACCGACAACCATTGTGAAGCACGCGGTAACATTCTTTCCAGACCAAGTTCAGGTTGTTGATATAGTTTTCGTAACTGTCATTAAAACCGATTTGGTCTGCTGAACCATAATCCTTCAGTTGCCAATATGGAGGAGAAGTCAGAACCAAATGCACTGAATTATTCGGCAACTCATCCATTTGTCTGCTATCTCCGTTAATGATTTTGTGATGCGTAGTCACGGAAGATTTTCGTTTAGTAAATATAACAAATTATCCTCCACCCGATATAACATCGGAGCGACGAGAATTTTCGGGTATCTCATACGAATCCGTTTTGCTTCGCTGAGGACAAAATCAATTTCATTTCCGATTTCAAACATTGGCGCGTAATGGTAGAAATGTTCTTCTGCAGAATCAGGTTGCCAACCGGCTCTTTCCACCAAACCTTTGACAAATAATTCTTTGTTGGCGATGAGATTTACCATTCCGCAGTGTGTGTGGCCGATGAGAGCGACTGCACTTACACCTCCAACAGCAACAGCAAATGAAACTTTGAATTCGCTGTAGCGGAGATTTGCACCGCCGGTCCGAATGATAAACGCAAAGTTATCAGGAATGTGAAGTTGCTTTCGGTTATCCATACACATACCAACCAGCAACTCCGCTTTGGAATATTCTTCATACGCTCTCCCAAGATTATGATACTGAAGAAGATGACCAATCGGAGTTTCGCGATACATCGGATAGATGTCGTCGGAAGTTTTCACCGGGACTAAACGATTCACAGGATTTGACTCACTCTATAACTATTGCGCAGAATATTCTACGCGCTGAAGAAATGATAAAATTAAAATTGGTAGGAAGCGGAAAACATAATTCCGTTCGGACGGGCAAGTGTTCCGAGCGGACGGGCTTGAAATTTGACTGAGCCGGTTTGGTCGAGCGCCTCGTTATGACCGATAGTTGTTCGGGCGGCATTGATTGCGCTGACAACATGGTTCACCACAACTGCGGCGATGACAAAATTTGCATTGTTGTAGATTTCATCGCTCTGCACACGAAGTTGTCTGTATTGTTCACGCCGGGCGTCTGTATCCCAATTCCATTTGTAATCGGAATTAGCGTTGTACATTTCCCCTGCGTCGCGCTGTAACAACATTTGCTCGTTGTAATCGTCCACACTTTGGAAGTTCCCAATATCAATAAAGTACTGAGTATCTTTTCCATCTTTGTTGATGCCGGCATATTGAACTGCAAAATCGCGTGCATCGTCTCGCACCCAATCGCCGTACATTCTGAACGATGTCCACGTTAGCCATAATGTTCCTTCTGCGATGGTGAAATACTTACCGGTAGCGTAATCATCGGTATACCATTCGCCGAGACCGGGAAGCAACAACGAAAGTGCGGCGGCGGCGGCAACACTCTTTTTTCCACCGGAACCGGAAAACTCTATTTCCCGGAAATTTGAGGATGAAGAGACATTGAGATTTTCTGAGTGAGAGAAAAAAGGGCGAACTGTTTGTCCAAAAGATAACTGGACAACAAGCAGGGTTGCGATGAAGAATGATTTCATTAAGTGGTTATTTGACAGATATTGTTAAACTGTGGTATAAGAATACACAAAATCAGAATCAGATTCAACTTTCATTGTATCTGAAAGTTCTCCGTTGCATATTTCTCCATCAATCGAAAGAATTTGAACTGTTTCTATTTGATTCTCAAACGAGAGTTCTGAAGAAACATGCACACGCAGATAGTTTGTCGCCAAACCTGAGGCGACTCCCTTGTGCGCACCACTTTCAAACAAAACAGGGAGTGTTCTTCCAACAAATGAAGAAGCGAATTCGTGACGTTTCTTTTGACTAATAATTCTCAGGATATTGTTTCGTTCGTGACGGATGCGCGGTTCGATAACTTCATCAAACTCTGTTGCACTTGTGTTCTCTCGTTCCGAGTATGTGAATACATGCAAATACGAGATTGGTAAATCGGCAATGAATCCTGCAGTTTCATTAAACAGTTCATCCGTTTCACCCGGAAACCCGACAAGAACATCAGCGCCAATTCCTGCATCAGCATCAAGTTTTTTTATGAATTCAATCAAGGAGCGGTATTCGTTCGTCAGATAACGGCGGCGCATTTTCTTCAGGATGGTATCGCTACCGCTTTGCATTGGAATATGAAAATGATTACAGAATCGTTTCGAGTTGAGAATAAACTCCACAATTTCCGGCGTGAGTAAATTCGGTTCGATTGAACTAATGCGGATTCGTTCCAAGCCATCAACTGTATCAAGCGATTTGATCAACTCAAAGAATGTAGTTCCGATTTTTCTCCCGTAATCTCCGACGTTCACACCTGTGAGTACAATTTCCTTAAATCCATTTTCTACAAGTGTACGCGCTTCGTTCATGAATTTTTCAACGGGTTGACTTCTGCTCTCACCACGTGCTAGCGGAATTGTACAGAACGAGCAGGTATAATCGCATCCATCCTGAACTTTGAGAAATGCTCTTGTCCGTCCGTCTATATCACCGGAATAACTGGAGATAAAATCTTCCACTTCATCAATACAGGAAACAAATGCCTGAGGAACACCACGCTTCTGAAATCCGTTAGCGTAGTTGAAGAGATTGAATTTTTCTTTCGCTCCCAATATTAAATCCACTCCTTCAATGGTTGAAATCTCCTCAGGTTGCAGTTGAGCGTAGCAACCGGTGACAACAACAAATGTATTCGGAGATATTCTCAGCGCACGACGAATCAACTGCCGACATTCTTTATCGGCGCGTTCGGTAACACTGCACGTGTTCAGGACGAACACATCAGTCGGTTGGTCAGCATCAACAATACGGAATCCACGCTCAACGAACTGGCGACCAATTGTCGAGGTTTCCGCAAAGTTGACTTTACATCCTAATGTTTGGAGGGAAACTTTTTTCATTGAAAAAGAATACAACGAAGAAAATAACGGGCTATACTTTTAAACTCTCTACGAGATTTTTATCATCGAGAAATTCAACCGGCTTTTCATCATCGCCATATTCCCACATAAGCGAAAAAAACCAAAAACCACTTTCACCGATACAGAAATCTGCCGGAGTGAATCGCATTCGGGAATCAATCGGCTCTGAAGAGCTTCTCGGATGATATTCTGCTTCCCAACCAAATATTTCACCTTTCCATGCTTCACCTCGTTTGTGAACTTGCATCGCGAAATTTCTTACTTCATCCAACTCAGGTATAGCAAGTGGAACAACTGCTGTTTCATTTTCTAATGATTGAATTTTCGCTTTAGCGGTTACCATGTTTTTCTTTTTCCTTCTGCCATGCTGTAATAATATCTTCTTTATGTTCTTTCAAAATTTTTTCAATCTCATTTAGTTCATGTTCCTTAAATCCACGCGAACGTACTAATGAGAGTGAGTTCAGCCAAAATTTCGCTTCGTTGTTTTCCCTTCCGACATGTACATGCGGAGGTTCAACAAGGTCTGCTTCATAAAACCAAAATCTGTAACCACGAATTCTTAAAACGACCGGCATAGTTTCAAATAATAGTACTCAAGTTGACCGTTTGATTCATAAAACCGCTAAAGCGGTTAATGAAGTATTTTTTTGTCTTTAACCCCAGACTTAAGTCTGGGGTTAGTAGCACACTCTACAAAATTTGCAACCGTTTCAACGGTTTCAGGACAACTAACGGAAAAACGGTCACCTTGGGTAATAGTAATTACATTTAAAAATAAAAGCAAGTTTTCATTTTGCAATTCTGACGAAGACGTTAAAGATAGAAGAACCAAAACTATAAAGACGTTGCCCTTTGCAGAACAACGTCTTTACAACACAAATAACCTTGCGAAGGTTTCACTGAATCAAACACAATGAACCTTCTCAAGATTGGAACAGTTAGACTAAAAATTCCGGAGGCGGCGCCTGCTCGTTGAGCATTTCCGGCGCAATCTCTATCGGCTTTCCTTCAACCGTTTCAATGTCCTTCGTTGTCATCTTCGGGAGTTTGAACTTGTTGGCGTAGTCGTCAATCAATTTTTGTTCTTTGTCCTTCAGATATTCAACAACCGACAAGACAATCTTCTTGTTCTCTTTATCGAACTCGATAACTTTGAGCGGAAGTACATCGCCGTTCTTGAATTTTTCACCGACGTTCTTTAACTGAGCAGTCGTCAGATGTGAAGCCGGAACAAATGCGTCCACACCCATCGGGAGTTCAACGATAACTCCTTTTTCGATGATGCGATTGACAACGCCTTCTGTTTCAACACCCTTCGAATAGAATTGTTCAAATCCATCCCAAGGATTGTCTTTCACTTGTTTGTGTCCAAGCGAAATACGACGCGCTTCTGCATCAATTCCAAGAATCATGACTTCGATTTCCTGTGCTTTCTTCAACACTTCGGCTGGATGGCGAATCTTCTTCGTCCATGATAAGTCGGAAATGTGAACAAGTCCATCGAATCCGGGTTCAAGTTCCACAAACGCACCAAAGTTCGTGAGATTGCGAACCGCGCCTTTGTGAACCGAGTTAATCGGGTATTTCTGTAAGAAACTCAACCATGGATCCGGTTCGAGTTGTTTCATGCCAAGAGATATTTTCTTGTTCTCTTTATCGAGACTGAGGATAATTGCATCAACCATTTGTCCCATCGAAACTAATTGCGACGGATGTTTGATGTGCTGTGTCCAACTCATTTCTGAAATATGAATAAGACCTTCGATGCCTTTTTCAATTTCAATGAATGCGCCGTAATCTGCCATCGAAACAACTTTACCGGTAACTCTGGTTTGAAGCGGATACTTTGCCTCAATATTTTCCCACGGATGCGACTGAAGTTGTTTGATACCGAGTGAAATACGTTTCTTGTCTTCACCGAAATCAAGCACGGCAACATTTAACACCTGGTCAAGTTTCACAATCTCTGACGGATGATTAACGCGACCCCATGATAAATCAGTGATGTGAACCAAACCATCAACGCCGCCTAAGTCAACGAACACACCAAAGTCGGTAATTGCTTTGACAACGCCTTCAAGCACCTGACCTTTTTCAAGCCGGTCAAGAATTTCTTTCCGTTGTCCTGCTAGTTCTTCTTCGATGAGCGCTTTGTGGCTGACCACAACATTTTCATACGGGTGATTCACTTTCACAACGCGGAAGTCCATAGATTTGCCGAGGAACTGGTCGAAATCGCGAACAGGTCGAACGTCAATTTGTGAACCGGGTAAGAATGCTTCAATACCGAATAAATCAACAACCAAACCGCCTTTGATTCTTCGCGTGATTTTCCCTTGTAATACTTCTGTGGTATCATGCGCTCTGAGAATGCGTTCCCAAATTCGGATGAAATCGGCACGCTTGCGCGAAAGAACTAATTGTCCTTCCTTATCTTCTACGCTTTGTAAGAATACTTCAATTTCGTCTCCCGGCTTCAACTCATCAATGTTTGGGAATTCAACAATCGGGACGATTCCTTCCGACTTGAATCCGATATCAATGGCTACGCCATCATCATTGATTGCAACGATTCTACCCCGCACAATTTCCCCTTCTTTAACATCGTGGAAGGTTGTATCGTACATCCTGGCAAGTTCCTGCAACTCATCATTTGTATAACCGCCATATTCTTCATCAACAAGAAATTTCGGTGGTTTTTTTAATCCGGAAGGATGCTTCGTTTCTGCGGAAGTCAGTGACGCAGAAATAAGAGATTCTTGATAAATTGTTGTTACTGTATCTGTCATTAATTTTTCCTTTTTTTTGATAGATGAATTTCCCGGAGAAGAAAATTCATCCTGCCTTATCATTTCTCTGTGTCGTCATCTGACAA
>JACPVN010000292.1 GCA_016191715.1 Ignavibacteriota bacterium
AATCCCGTCCATCATGTATCAGGACGGGATGAAGTCCCTAAGGGATGGTGCAAGCACTCACAATCTCCTGAATTCATCTTGACGCACATGTTCAGGGGATTGCTTCACCCCGCTGAAGCGGGGATTCGCAATGACGCAGGGGATGGATGTGTAGTAAATTGTTTTATTTCCTTCCATCTTCTACATTCGACTGTATTATAAAGGAATCAAAAATATGTTTGCCGTATATATCATGACGAATAAGCATAACACAGTTCTTTATACAGGAGTAACAAATGACATCGTTCGTCGGGTGTATGAACATCGTGAGAAGATTTCAGGGAAAAGTTTTACTGCCCGATACAATGTATATAAACTCGTGTATTATGAATTCTTTGAGGATGCGTACAATGCCATTGCACGGGAAAAGCAAATCAAAGCAGGGTCGCGGGCAAAGAAAGTGAAACTGATTCAGGATATGAATCTGGATTGGAATGATTTATTTGACGAGTTGATAAAGGACATCTGATGGGAAGGTGTCATTGCGAAGCCCGTCCATCATGTATCAGGACGGGATGAAGTCCCTAAGGGATGGTGCAAGCACTCACAATCTCCTGAATTCATCGTAACGCACATGGTCGGGGGATTGCTTCACCCCGCTGAAGCGGGGATTCGCAATGACTCGTGCGTGGAGAGGCGTTTGGTGTTTACAATTCCAACTTATGTTGGAGGACAAACTTCAACAATGCGTTTGCACCATGCAGGTCAAGTTTGTGGCAAATATTATTCCGGTGGTTTTCCACCGTCTTTACACTGACGAACATTGTGTCTGCAATTTCCTTGTTCGATTTCAAATCAGCAAGTTGCCGGAGTATTTTCTTCTCTGTCTCCGTCAGTTCATCCATGCCCGGTTGCCGGTGAGAAAACGATGTTGCCTTTCCGTTTCGCCGGAGGAGATACTCGGAAATAGTAGGACAAACATAATATCTTCCTTCTCTTACTACGCGGATACATTCGAGAATTTCCGACACGGCGTTATCCTTCAGGACATATCCCCGGCATCCGAGATCCATCGCGCGATTGAACAATGGTTCATCGTTGTGCATGGTGATAACGATTATGTCCGTCTGAATTTTTTCGCGCTCGGCGTGTTTCATCACGTCAAACCCGTTCATGCGCGGCATATCCAAATCAAGAACGGCGATGTCAATTTCCTGTTCCCGCAATGTTTGCAGTGCGGCTTCCCCGTCGCTTGCTTCCGCAACCACACGACAAGTACCGTCTCCTTCGAGAATCTGTTTCAATCCTTTTCGAAATACGGGATGGTCGTCGGCGATAAGAATATTGGTCATAGAAATGTTCATCATAGTGATTGTATTTTCTGATTGTGAAAAGGAATGATAACACTGATTATTGTCCCCTGCTTTGGCGATGAGTCAATCGTCAATATGCCTCCAAGCACCCGTGCGCGCTCGGATAAATCTAACAAGCCAAAACTTGCACGCCGGGCTTCACTCAACACTTTCGGGGACGAAAACCCTTTGCCGTTATCCTGTATGGTCAGCGTAATTGTCCGGTCAACGTTGTGCACCCGAACTCTCACTTCTGTTGCTTCCGCGTGTTTGAGGATATTATTAAAACTTTCCTGCACGATTCTGAACACATGAATCTCCATATTCTTCGGAAGACAGTCATCAATTCCATCAATCTCAGAAACGATGGTGAGTTGAGAAACCTGCTGAACAGTTCGAACATACGTTCGTAGTGTTTCCGTCAATCCCAACCTGTCTAAATGAATGGGACGTAAGTTGTGTGTTATTCTTCTCACTTCATCGAGCGCTTCCGATGCCTGCGAGGAAATCTCTGTCAAAAGTTCCGGCGTTGGAGGAACTTTCATTGCCGGTGAAGGTTGTGTCCCTAAGTTGGCCAGATTTTTAATGATAAGAATTCCCTGTCCGATACTATCGTGCAGTTCGGCGGCGATGCGTTTCCGTTCCTTTTCCGTTTGTTCCATCAGACGATGGGAAAACTTTTCCCGTTCTTCCTTTGCTCGCCGCAAATGAATGTAACGCGAATGGGCAAGTCCGAATGCTGTACCGCCAACCACAAGAACCGAAAGTGCGATGAACCACCACAACTTCCAGAACGGCGGTGTAATAATAATTCTGAGCGATGCCGGCTGTTGATTCCAACCACCATCACTGTTTGAGCCCATGACGCGAAAACGATATTCTCCTGCGTCAAGATTTGTGTACGTTACCGAACGACGCTCTGCCGTTGTCATCGTCCAACTGTTGTCAAAACCTTCAAGCATGTACGAATATAAATTCTTACGCGGTGCAGAATAATCGAGCGAAGCAAATTCGATGGAGAAAACATTTTCATCGTAAGTAAGTTCGACGACCGGTGTTTCAGAGATGTGCTTCTCAAGCAACACACGGTCATTCACCACTTCACCCGGTGAAACAAATTTATTAAACAACGTAAAATTCGTGAGTACAACCGGAGGCAGGAACGAACTGACATGAACACTCTCAGGAAAGAATGCGTTCAACCCGTTAATGCCGCCGAAGAACAACTCTCCCCGTTTCGATTTGAAATAGGAACCTGTGTTGAATTCGTTCCCCTGCAATCCGTCTTCGATGGTATAGTTTCTAAACATCCGTTCTGACGGTGAAAATTTCGATAATCCGTTGTTCGTGCTTAACCACAAACTTCCTTCATTATCTTCAAGGATACCATACACAACATTGTTTGGCAGTCCATCCTTTTGTGTGAAATGCAAAAACGATTCATCCTCCCTGTTGAATTGATTCAGCCCTCCCCCATCCGTCCCGAACCAGAGAGTTCCTTGTTTATCTTCAAGAATACATTTCACCTGATTGGAACTGATACTTTTCGGATTGTTTTCATCATACATGTAATGAACGAACGTCGTTTCCGGTTTATTCAAATCAACTGCATTGAGTCCGCCCCCTTGCGTAGCAATCCACAAAACATTTCTTGAATCTTTCAGAAATGCATTCACCCGCGTACCGGAAAAACTTTTCGGATTATGTTCTTTATGAATGAAGTGAGTGAACCGGGGATTTCCGTTCTTCTCAAATCGTACAAGGTCAACACCATCTCTTGTTCCCACCCAGACGGAACCATCACACTCCGGCAATAACGCATACACCCACGGATTGATAAGACTATCTGTGTCCTCTGCATTATTATTGATGCGAGTTATCTTTCCTGTTTTTTTTTCAAAAGAAAATAATCCAAGATTTTCCTGCCCGAGCCAGAGTTTCGTACCGTCGCTTCCCGGGAAGCCGGTAACGACATAGACATTATAAATAGTTGTTGCCACATTCGTCTCGACATCGCTTGAATACACAGTCACCTTTCCCGTAGTTCTGTCAAGGCGATTTAATCCTGCATATCCGCCCACCCAGAGTATCCCCGCCTCATCTTCATAGATTCCTCTGATGCTCGGACTTGAAAGACTGTTGGGAGTGTCCGGGTCATGACGATAGGATTGGAAGTTGGATTCCCTTGTCGTTGTGTAAAGAATTCCCCAGCCGTTCGTACCGAGCCAGAGTTTGTTGCTATTATCAACAAAGGAACACCAAATGGAACTGACCGGCAAGCCGCCCAACGCAGAAGCGGTTGTTGATGAATCATACAGGTAATACTGAAAGGATAGTTGCTCAGATGAATCAACAGATACCCTGCTCAATCCAAAATTGTTATGGCACAGCCAGAGGTTTCCGTCACGGTCTTCTCTGATAGAACGAACATTATCATTATTTATTTGTGGATGAAGTGACGATGTGTTTATTGTATCATCCTGACAATAATGGGTGAACCGGATTGTCGAATCAACATTCTCCTGATTGTAGTTTACGCGATACAGTCCCCCCTGTTATCATTCCAATCCAAAGTCTCTCCTGTGAATCCTGATAAATTGTCCACACCTCTTCGAATGTCGTGCTCAACATCCGAAGATTGTCATCTACAACCCGATAATGTGAAAATGATTCTGTCGCTTCGTCGAGGCGTGCAAGGGTCGCGTTCTCCAATCCAATCCACAAGTTACCCGCATTGTCCCGAAAGATGCTGAGAACATTGTTGCGGCGTAACGAGCGGGCATCATCCTCCCGGTGCCGGTATCTCGTAACATTCATTCCCGCTGATGAAACAACGAGTTTATTCAATCCTCCGCGTTGCGTTCCAACCCAGAGTATGTTCTTCCTGCTGTTCTCCGTGAGAGAAAATTGTTTGTCCTCAAAAATTGCCGTGATGTTGTCATCACTCAGAGTATTATCATCCAAGATAGAATGTTGATAATGTTTGAATGATTCCGTGGATGGGTCAAAGCGATTTAATCCGCCGAGAGTTCCCACCCACATGAAGCCATCCTTGTCCTGAATGAGTGTCTGAATCCAATTGTTTGAAATCGAATTTGTATCGAACGGCTCATTGCGATACGTCTTAAACGTATAACCATCATAGCGATTGAAACCATCCTGTGTTCCGAACCAGAGGAATCCTTTCTTATCCTGAATGATGCAATGAACGGAGTTTTGAGACAAACCATCGTCAGATGTAATTCTCCCGAAGGAATAACGATGTTGTGCAGAAGACTGCTGAAAGAAAAAACAAAGCAACATCAGCAAGAGTGCTTGCAGGTAGGTTTTGTTTCTTATAAAATAGTTGAGAAACATTGTCTGTTGCTTTCGCAGGCGGATTACGGAAATATGTAGTTTGTTATGGAGAATGATTCATGATATTGTTACTCAGGAAGAACGGAGAAAATGAAATGATATAAAGAACTGTGGGGGTGAATGTACAAACAGAAAAGAAGGGAAACAAAAAAGCCGACTCCATTTTGTGGAATCGGCTTAATTTCTATCTGAGGCTGTCTCATAAGTCCTATTATCGTGTAGCCGCAGACTTTATGTCTGCGTTTTCGATTTGGAAACGCAACCGTAAAGGTTGCGCCTACAGTAAAATATAACTTTGGAGACAACCCCCCATTGAATGATTGTAAATCAATTGCCGTCAGTTTCAACTGACGGATGGCTGATTTATCTCAACAGCATCAACTTCTTCGTATCAGAAAACGATCCTGCATTCATCATATAGAAGTAAATCCCTGATGACAACTGCTTGCCGTTATTATCGGTTGCAATCCACTCGCGGGATTTGAATCCTGCAACCTGTAACCCGTCAACAAGTGTGGTGACTTCCCCACCAAGCACAT
>JACPVN010000067.1 GCA_016191715.1 Ignavibacteriota bacterium
AACATACCGCAACGCGTCATCCACTGCAACGGAGTTTCGTTGTGTCAGTAGTTTCTCATCAACAACACTCAACGCGACAGGAATTTCCTGAATACTTTGCTCTCGCTTGCTTGCGGTAACAATAACAGGTTGTGTTTGAACAGGCGTCGGCTCCAAATAAATATCGAACGAGACATCATCATTTTCCAGCACAGAAACTTCACGGACAATTTTTCTTTTGTAGCCAATCATCGAAACTGAAAGAATATATTTTTGAGCCGGAAGATTTCGAAGCACAAACTTCCCTTCCGCGTTAGTTGTCGTTCCAAGTACAGTTCCATCAATACTTACATTCGCACCGATAATTTTCTCCTGCGTCTCATTATTAAATACGTAACCGCTCAATGAACCCTTGCCTTGCACTTGAGCAACTGAGAAATCAACTACGAACAACGAACCGACAACTGTCAACCAAAAACTTACAATTATAAACCAAAACCTCATGGCGAATTCTTCGGTTGTGGAGGAAGATTTGAAAAATCAACAGTAATATCAATGTTACGAAGCATCTCATTTGCCGGGACAAAGAGTGAAGAAGGATTTCCGCTATCCGCCGGAGTGGTGTACACACCGACAACTCTCCAATCCGAAAAGATATTTGCGCCGTACTGTAGCGCAACAGCAAGATACTCGAACCTACCGGATGGCAACGGCGAAACGGTTAACAAATACGAAATTGAAGCGGCGCCGTACGGCTTCAATGAATCGGTGAAGATTGCTTTGCCTTGAAGAACATCAAGCAAGATATTTGTCGGCTGAGATTTGAACAGAACAACACGGAGTTGAAACACTGAATCCTCAGGAATCCAATTACTGAAATAGATTGTACCTGAAATTCCGTACGGAGGAACAGGTTCGGGGGCCAATCCATGGTCACACCCTGATTGAATGATGAAGATACTGCAAGTTACGAATAAAATAAGAGTACTCAAGTTGACCGCTTTATTAAAAACCGCTGAAGCGGTTATAAAAATTTGATTGTTATGCTTAACCCCAGACTTAAGTCTGGGGTTAGCGATACAAATCTTTTCTTTTTGAAACCGTTTCAACGGTTTCTTATTATATAGTTTAAAACGGTCAACTTGAGTAAGAGTAATATTTGTTGATGCGTTCAGTTTCACTTCTTAATATCTCGTAGCCAAAATAACCAAGCGGGGAGTGAAATGCAAAAGGTTGCGTCAGTTGGACTCCACTTGTCCCAAGGGGATGGCGTTGCCACGGGTGGAGTCCAACTTTTGCCCGTTCAACTTTGCTTTACATTTTGATTTTGACAAAAACGTTTTGTAAACTACGGCAGGAAAAATAATATGTTGACATATTTAACACATAATTTTAATGGCTACATCGCCCCGTGATGAGAGGATATACATAATTCGCTCTCAACCTAGTTAGTTGTCATGCTCAATAAGAAAGGAAAAAAGACCCATGTATAGTAGACTATCGTTATCCCTCGCTGTGGTTTTGATAATTGTATCAACCGGTTGCAAGAAAGAAACTACTTCGGAACCCCCACTTGACGAATACACTCTAACTGTCGCAACGCAGAACAACAGGACATCTTACTCGATTGGGGAAACAATCACCTTCAACTTAAAATTATCTAAGAATGGCTCACCGTTGGGAAATTCTGTACTAGGAGTCTATGATGATCTTTCGCTTGTTTGTTCTTCTATTTCTCCAACAGATGGAAATGGAAATGCATCTTACCAAGTTGGAGCGAACAGAGCTGGTGCCTTCTCGTTCCTCTTCTTACATCCAACATTTGATGCCCACGCAAGTTTTTCTATTTTCATTCAAGAGACCACAATAAACGATTCGTTTCAAGTTATCACAAGTAGTTACCCTACGTTGCCCCTCGGTTCAAACAAAACAATAGATAAACAAACCTTCAGTCAAAAGTCATTTGATGTCACAGTCAACACCCTAAGAGATGCCGCCACAAACCCTATTTTTGTAGGGACACTTTCAGTTTGTTTGGTTGGTGTCGCCGGT
>JACPVN010000318.1 GCA_016191715.1 Ignavibacteriota bacterium
TCAAACACGGAAATGATTTGTGCCATAACTCTCTCGGTCAATCCGAACTGAGAATTTGGCGATTGAATTATTTCTTCGCGCTGTTGCGTATGTTCTCCATCGTCTGTTGGAGTTCAACAAACAAATCATAGTAGGTATGAAGAATTGCCTCTGCAATTTCATCGGCTGTTTCTTCGTTATATGTGTGCGCCGATTTGATTCTGCTTTCAACCATATCCAACCATGCATCACCGTTTGAAATCAATTTTCGACTGAACGCAAGACGAAACGCATCTCTGCTCCCCTGAATTCCCTCGCTCCCTTGAAATTCATAATAATCTTTGATGACATTCCATGAAAGTTCAAACGTATATTCAAACGCTTTAATCAATCCCTGCTTTTCAAGTTCGTTCAAGTTCCCTTTCTCGATAAACTTTTGAAGCTGTGATAATCCTTTCTTGAAATTGTTAAACCGTTGTTGCCAACGGATGTCTGTTTCGTTTATCATTTCTCTTCTTGTTTTTTTGTTGATAATCATTTGATTGATTCCAACATTAGAAATCTTCTCCCGGACGTGGTGGAGGAGAACCCGAGCTTCCCTTATATTCTATTCTACCATCCGTGAAAATATGAAATGTCCAAAACCTTCTGGAAATACAACCTGACGGACAATCACCATACCCGACGCTGTATTCAAATTGCCAATACGTAGATTTTGGTTCTGCTTTAATATCATTTCCATCGCAACAAGTTCCATTAGCATGTGCATATACGACACCATTGATTCCTCCAAAGCGTTTTGCCAGGGCATTAATATTCAAAGGTTTTGTACTTTTTAAAACGACTACATGGGAAGACATTGATGGCCATATATAATATTCTTTAAGGTACAAATCGTACAGGGTGAGCAAGGAATCAATTTTTTCGTTGCCGGTAAACCTTTCACCCCGTTTCCAATACCGTACCCATTCTTTCGAACTATCAACTGCAACAATTAAACTATGTGTTTCAGGAGTTGGAAAAGCACAAATTTTATAAATCATCACAACAGAATCTCGGGTAGGATTACCTGAAAGATTATAGAAGTGGATAAAAGCATTATAAATTGTATTTAAAAGATAATTCGGTATCTCTACTTCTTGATCGTTTCCATCATCGTTCAAGACACGTAATGCGAGTCGCGCAGCATCTGCTTTGTATTGTACAATCAAAGAAGCGGGAACCTTTGAAGTATCGGAAGAAATAATGTTAGGATATCCCGATCCCGGAATATCATCGGATAGGAAATCACAAGAGCCTAACATTACGAGAAGAAGCATCAATAACAAGAAACTTATATTGTTCATAATTTCTCCAATCTTTGTTAAAAAATAATAGAGTGTCAGCGATGAATATTTACTTTGTGCATTTTTTATAAGTTTGATTTCGTTCTTGAAAATGTGCTACCCACTTCCATTTTTCAATTCGCTTGATAGTCCGACTATCAGCAAATTAAGAGAAAAGTGAGTCGCACATTCAAACCTATAGAACTTTTCGTATCCTCTCCAACGCTTGCTCAATATTCGGAATCGAGTTTGCGTAAGAGAAGCGTAAGTATCCTTCTCCAAATTTTCCGAATGCAGTTCCTGAAAGACAGGCAACTCCTGCCTCATTCAAGAGCAACTCGGAAAGTTCTTTCGAGCCACGTCCTGTTCCGGTGATATTCGGGAAAACATAGAACGCACCGAGCGGCTTCAAACATTTGAAACCGGGAAGAGAATTCAATCCATCAACAATAACATCGCGGCGGCGTTTGAATTCCTCAACCATTCTTTCTGCTTCGTCCTGATTGCCTGTCAATGCTTCGACTCCGGCAATCTGCGTGAAACTTGATGTACAGGAAACGCTGTTGATTTGTAATTGCGTCACCAACTTTGCAAGTTCTTCAGGCATGACACCGTAGCCAAGCCGCCATCCGGTCATCGCGTATGTTTTGGAAAATCCATCAAGCAACACCGTTCGTTCCTGCATTCCGGGAATCGAGGTAATGCTGAAATGTTGAAATCCATCATACACACTTCTGCTGTAAATTTCATCAGACAAAACAAGAAGGTCATGCTTGATGGCAAGTGCGGCAATTTCTTGTATATCTTCTTTCGTCAGAATTCCGCCTGTCGGATTTTCAGGCGAGTTTATAATCAACATCTTTGTTCTGTTGGTGATGAGCCGTTTCAAATCAGCGATGTCGAACCGAAATTCTTTCTCCTCCTTCAACTGCAACGGAACCGCCTTGCCACCGACGAACTCAATCGCAGATTCATAAATCGGAAATCCCGGATTCGGATAAATCACTTCATCCCCTTCATCAATGCAAGCGAGGATGGTGAAGAACATAATCGGTTTTCCGCCGGGCGTGACAACAACTTGTTCCGGCTTCACTACGATGCCGCGTGTTGTCGAGATGTAATTTGCAATCGTCGCACGAACAGGCGGCAATCCCGGTGCGGGACCGTAATGCGTGAACGACTCATCGAGCGCTTTCTTCGCGGCGTTGCGGATATTGATAGGGGTATCGAAATCCGGTTCACCGATTTCGAGATGGATTATGTGTTTGCCTTTGGCTTCTAATGCACGTGCTTTTGCGAGTACTTCAAACGCCGTCTCCGTGCCAAGACGACGCATTCTGTTTGCTATGGGAATCATCAATTTCTCCTGTGAAAAATTTTTGCAAATATACCAAGAATGTGCATGAATCTCAAAGATTTTGTCTCATTTATGGTTGAATAAATGACAGTTACTGTCCGATGAAAGACAGACTGACATGATAATCTGTCAACCAAAATTGACAACCAAATCCATTAACTCATTCGATTCAAAAACGACATTTTATGTCATGGCATAATGCTTGTACTAATGCGAGCGTTAATAGTTTAATTTTTTATCAACAAGGAGAGATTTTTTCAATGTCAAACAAAATAATTGGAATTGATTTAGGCACGACCAACTCGGTTGTTGCCGTGATGGAAGGGAAAGACCCGGTCGTGATTGCCAACCCCGAAGGCGCACGAACGACTCCATCAGTTGTCGGATTTACAAAAGGCGGTGAGCGTTTGGTTGGTCAGGCGGCGAAACGTCAGGCTGTGACCAACTCGCAGAACACCGTTTTTTCCATCAAGCGATTTATGGGACGCTTCCACAACGAAGTGAACGAGGAGATGAAACTTGTGCCATACAAAGTTGTAAAAGGGATTGGGGAAACTGCGCGTGTACAAATTAGTGGAATTGAAAATCCATATTCACCACCGGAAATCAGCGCAATGATTTTACAAAAAATGAAGCAGACGGCTGAAGAATATCTCGGCACAAAAATTACCGAAGCGGTGATTACCGTTCCTGCCTACTTCAACGACGCACAGCGTCAGGCAACAAAAGAAGCCGGAGAAATTGCCGGATTCAATGTTCGCCGCATCATTAACGAGCCGACTGCCGCCGCGCTTGCGTATGGATTAGATAAGAAACATACAGAGAGCAAAGTTGCAGTATTTGACCTTGGTGGCGGTACATTTGATATTTCTATATTAGAACTTGGTGACGGCGTATTTGAAGTGAAATCAACAAATGGCGATACACACCTTGGCGGTGATAATTTTGATCATCGTATTGTTGACTTCCTTGCCGATGAGTTTAAAAAGAAAAATTTTATCGGGAATGAAGGAATTGATTTACGGAAAGACCCGATGGCGTTGCAACGTTTACGTGAAGCGGCTGAGAAAGCAAAGATGGAACTTTCGCAGTTACCACAAACGGAAATTAATCTGCCGTTTATAACTGCAACAGCAGAAGGTCCGAAACATCTGACTGAAACGCTTACGCGCTCTAAGTTCGAGCAGTTGGTGGAAGATTTAATTCAGCGTTGCGTCCCTCCTGTTCAGAAAGCGATGCAGGATTCGGGGTTGCGTGCTGACCAGATTGATGAAGTAATTCTCGTCGGCGGAATGACACGCGTTCCCCGCGTGCAACAACTTGTGAAAGAACTCTTCGGAAAAGAAGGACACAAAGGAGTGAACCCGGATGAAGTCGTTGCAATCGGCGCGGCA
>JACPVN010000319.1 GCA_016191715.1 Ignavibacteriota bacterium
AATCATTATAGACAAAGTTTTAGAAGAATGTACCTATAATTCAAAAGGACTTGTTGTCAAAGCTCTTCCATATTTAACTGAAAAAGAATTCCTTAAAACAGCAAAGACTCCATATAACACTGACTCATTAATTGCTCCCTCAACACCGAAGTTTTTGCATCAGTTAGATACAGTTTTTGTAAATAGTATTGTAAGAAAACATCGTAATCTTACAGATGTAGAGTTTGAAAATCAGAAAAATCGTTTCTTGGATGATGCAGACATGAAATTAATTTTGTTGTGCTTAAACCTAATTGAGGACAACAAAGATGAAGATGTCATTTTGGTTACAGAAGAAACAGAGAGTAGCAATGATAATAAGTTGTTCAAGAAAATACCTGCAATTTGTAAAGAGTTAAATATTCTAACGAAGACACTTCCTGAATTGTTGGGAAAATATAATGTTGTTGTCCTTCAATTCAAATAAAAAACACCACTATTAATGACTCTACGTCATAAGGGATTAACAAATTTAATACTCTTTTCTGTTATCTGTTTATGTATTTTAAAAATATTATACAGCTTTCTTGAACAATCGATAAGTTGTTTCTAGTTTCCATGAGTAGAGTATAGAAATTTGGAGGTTGTAATAATGAACTATCAAATCGCAATCGTAACAGGAGCCGGAAAAGGAATCGGCAAAGCAATCGCACTTGCGCTTGCCAAGCAGGGCTGTGATATTGTCGTTGCTTCGCGAACTCAATCAGACATAGATAAGGTTGCAAGAGAGATTGAACAACTTGGAAGAAAATCGCTTGCCATCCGATGTGATGTTTCGGTAGAAGAAGATGTTCAACGATTGATTAACGAGACGTTCAAACAGTTCGCAAGGATTGATATTCTGGTCAATAATGCGGGTATCGGAACATTTGCCTCTGTTGCCGATTTGAATGTTTCTGATTTCGACAAGATGTGGGAAACGAACATGCGCGGAACGTTTCTCTGTACAAAGGCGGTTCTACCATACATGAAAGAACAGAAGTCGGGAGAAATCATCAACATTGCATCGCTTGCGGGAAGAAATGCGTTCAAAGGTGGTGCGGGTTACGCGGCAACCAAGTGGGCGATGATTGGCTTCGCTCGTTGCTTGATGCTTGAAGTCCGCGAACACAACATTCGTGTCATAACTATTTGTCCCGGCTCTGTTGATACTGATTTTCATCCCGAATCATCTAAGGGCAAAGACACAAGCAGAGTCCCGAAAGCAGAAGATATTGCAAAAATCGTTGTTGATGCTTTGAAGATGCCGCGGCATGTCATGGTCAGTGAAATTGATGTTCGACCAACAAATCCAAACTGGTAAGGTGTTAAATATCAAATTTCAAAAATCAAATCACAAACTCTTATCCTCAATCTTAAATCATAAATCTTCAATCCCTAAATTCAAATCACTACTAACCACTCACGAATCACTACTCACCATCCCATGGCAGAACGTAAGACAGCGAAAGTCATTTACCAAAAATCACTTTCTCCGATTCTTTCCATTTTTAGAATCGCTCCTGAAGACGGAAGTGAATTTCCTGATTACAAATCTGGTCAGTACATCGCATTAAGCCGAGACAATTGCCGCTTAACGAAACGAGTGCTTGATGAACTCGGAAGAAAATCGTACGTCTATGAACTTGATGAGAATGGAAATCCCAAAAAAGGAACGGTGACACATTCTTATTCGATTGCTTCTTCGCCGTACGAGACAAAGCAGAACGGATATTTGGAGTTTTACATTGCTCTTGAAATGATGGAACCGGGACGATATGGACGATTGACCGAATCTTTTTTTCAAATCGAAAAAGATGTGGATGATAAGTTGCAATTCGTGAACAAGATTACCGGCGAATTCACTCTCGACAAAGTAAGTCAAGGATTTAAGAATGTAGTGATGGTCGGAACCGGAACAGGACTTGCGCCATTTATTTCGATGTTGAAGCAGTTACAATATGAAGACCATCGGGGGATTCATCACGCTACGCGATTTACTTTATTCCATACTAACAGAACGACTCAGGAATTAGGCTATCACACTGAGTTGCAGGCAATCGAAGCGGCAAAGCGAATTGATTTGCTGTATGTGCCGACAGTCAGCAGACCGATTGAACGTGATTATTCAGAGCCAACGTTAGGAATCGGTCGGGCAAATAATATTCTTCGCTTTCTCTTTGACATGCCGCTCAAAGAAGAACAAGATTATCAAACAGCTAGAGAAAACGGTGGTGATGTTTCAAAAGCCGAACGGTTGTTGAACATGACTGTGAAGCCGAAGTTACCTTCACGGCTGACAAAGGAAAATATTTTGGGGCGGATGAATCCGAGCGATACTTTATTTTTGACGTGTGGAAATCCTTTATTGATGGGAGATATTGAATACATCGCTCAGCGCCAAGGATTTAGATTTGAGAAGGAGGCGTGGTAAAATATTTAACACAAAGGGGACAAAGTTGTTCACAAAGAGCACAAAGGGATTTGTTGCTTTGTGGTTAATATGTTTCGGATTTTTCAACATTACTTTGTTTGAAACTGATTTGAGTATATTAGCGTAAACTTACTTAACATTTTAAGGAAAACTATCATATCATGAATAAAACAACAATTATCATACTTTCAATCGTCGGCTTTTTCTTTATACTCGTTCTCGGCATGTTTTTATGGGGAATGGGTGTTTACAATTCCATGGTGAAAATGGATGAAGGAATCAACGGCGCATGGAGTCAGGTGGAAAATCAATATCAACGGAGATTAGACCTGATTCCGAATCTCGTCAACACCGTAAAAGGATACGCGGAACATGAGAAGGAAGTATTTGAGCAGGTGGCGAATGCACGCGCGCGAGTCGGAAGTATTCAGGCAACTGCTGAGGTTGTAAATGACCCGGCGCTCTTTCAGAAATTTCAGGAAGCACAATCGGGACTGAGTTCTGCTCTTTCTCGATTGCTTGCTGTCGCTGAGAATTACCCTGTACTGAAAGCGAATGAAAACTTCCTGCAGTTACAATCTCAACTTGAAGGGACAGAAAATCGAATCGCTGTAGAACGGAAACGGTTTAATGAAGTTGTTCAACAGTACAATACACGTATCCGTACATTTCCTGCTTCGTTCTTAGCCGGAATGTTTGGATTCAGTCAAAAGCAATATTTCAAATCTGAAGCTGGCGCTGAAAAAGCTCCGAGAGTTGAGTTTTAATTGAAAAATAAAAACCGCAGAGACGCGGAGTTAATATTGAGAAAATTCAGGATACGACTTCTTCTGCAAGGAATTGCATTCCTGTTACTTTTCTCGTTGAGTCAGGCACAGGAGATTCTAACTCTCCGACATCGCGTAACTGA
>JACPVN010000320.1 GCA_016191715.1 Ignavibacteriota bacterium
CCGCGCTGCTTTTCGCCACCGAAGGACATCGACCAGGCCGGGACCAGGTTCTTGACGGTACTTTCCGGTTCCCAAACAAACGCTTTGTCAATGTACGGATTGTTATCAAGCAAACGATACGCGTTCTTCAATGTAATCCAGTAAACCGTACTTTGTTTATACTTTCGTTTGATTGCGGGAAGAAGCGAAGTCGTAACCAACACATTTCCCATCGCTTCAAGGTTGATGATAAGAATTCGCGTTCCTCTCGGCTGTGGGTCAATACATTCCTCCAAACAATTCGTGTTCGGGAAACACGGTTTGTAGCCGGTGAAGTGTTTGCAATCAGGAATCGTATTCTTCTTACTTTGTTTTCTCTTAGTCATTGATATGAGATGTGAGATATGCTGTTGTGTTTTTAGTTTTTGGTTTCTTGTTTCAGTTTTTAATGACAAGTTCATCTTCAGTTATAGAAATCTTTGTAATCAGATGTTGACATGCTTGAAAGACTTCCTCAACAGAAAGTTCTTCCATGCACGGATTTCCAATCGGGCATTTTGTGAAGTTGCAACCTAAACATCCAAGCCGTTCGTTCCGAACTATTTCCGATTGATTTCCGAACGGACCCTGCAACATCGGATTTGTCGGACCAAAGATTGCAACGGTGGGAGTTCCAACTGCCGCGGCAATGTGCATCGGACCGGAATCATTTGTAATCATGATCGAACATCGCTTTAAGATTGCCGCAAGTTGCTTGAGCGTAGTTTGTGGAATAAGTACTGCTTTGTTTGTCATAAGTGTTGCAAGTCGTTCTGCATCATCCCTCTCCCCCGGTCCCCAAAGCAAAAGTATTTTTGTTTGATGCTGTTCACCAAGTATATCTGCAAGTTCAGCATATTTCGGAATTGACCATCGTTTCGTGTACCACCCTCCTGCCGCGTTGATTGCTACTACAAATGAGTCATTCAATCCTTGATCATGAAAAAAACGTTCAGCAAATGTATTTGATTCTTCATTAACAGTAATCCGCAATCCACAATCCACAATCTGCAATCCGAGCGAACGAACCGCATCAAGATTAAACTCCGTATTATGAACTTCTCCTCCTCTCGGCTCCACAATGATATTGTAACACTTCTCTCTCCATCCAAACCGATACCCGACACGATACATCGCACCACTGAAATAAGTGACAAGAGCGCTTCGCGGATTGCCGAACAAATCAATCACCAAATCATAGTTCCGTTTCCGTACGTTCCAAATCAAACCGAAACCATTTTGGCTCTTTCCATCAAACACTAAAACATTGTTGATGTCGGGATTCCCTTCCACAATATCCCGACTCGGCTTTTCCGTCAGAAAATCAATCTGAGCATCAGGAAAAGCAAACCGGAGGTTGTGGAGGACAATGGTGGAAAGAACAACATCGCCAATTGCCCGGAGTTTGATAATAAGGATTTTCCGAATACGGGAGCGGTCTATGTTCATGTGGTTCAAAACGTTGGCAATATAGAAAAAGCCGTTTTGCCTTCCAACAGTAATATTCCGTGTTAAGAAATTACTTGATGACGACTAATTTCTGAGTTTGAAGTTCTCTATCAGTTTGCATCTTACAGAAGTAAATCCCACTTGGTTGTGTTGAGGCATCCCATGTTGTTTGATATTCGCCGGGGAGTATCTTTTCGTTCACAAGTGTAGCAACTTCATCCCCCAAAACATTATATACTTTGAGTGTTGTGAATCGTGAATCATCAACCTTGTATCGTATGGTCGTGAACGGATTGAATGGATTTGGGTAATTTCGTTCTAACCGGAATCCATATGATTTGTTAGAGATATCCCAATCAAGAACTCCGGTTAAGCGTACGTTTTCAATTCTCAGTTGAAAACTACTGTCAGAGTTTGCAGGCGTCTGAATGTATAACATATTTTTAAGTGTATCGTAGTAATATCCATCATTACCCCGTCGCATCGCAATGTATGATAATTTCTCAGGTACTGAAGTTCCGTTCATTGATACTGTAACAGGATGTTTCCTCATTGAATGTATTTCAGTTAGATAGACACGATAAGACGGTTTTCCTGTGTACGTTCCCGGAGTCGGCTCAACCGATATATTGAGAATTGTATCGGTGCCTGATGTTGTGAGTTCCTGAATAAAATTCGTCTGTGCAAAACTTCCGCTTTGATATTCTAATGTTTTTCCATCGTCCTCATAAAGAGTTTCAGAATATTGAAGATTCATCATTACAGGAGGATAAACAGCAAGTCGAAGCGTATCAAGCGGATGTTCATCAGTGTAGTTCATCGGGAATTGCATCGGGATGATACTTCCTGCTTTCACGAATATGGGCATTGTTTCAAGAGTCGATTGAACGGTGATGGTTTGTTTGCCGTGATAAATCTCATCAGTCCAGAAATCAATCCAATCTCCTTTGGGGAGGTAAATACTTTTGGATGTCTGTCCTGCTTGAACCACAGGAGAAACAAGGAATGAATTTCCCCACATATAGGAAGAACTCTCGTTTACAAGATTTACATCGTCCTTGTCTTCAAAAAACAGCGGATACGCCAACGGTTTTCCGTTTCTACTATTTTCTTCAGCGAGCGTGTAGATATAGGGAAGCAATTGATACCGGAGTTCGATGTATTTTTTACTGATTGATTCCGCTTCAATTCCGTAACTCCATGGTTCGGTTGGTTGGTCAACTCCATGTGCACGGGTGATGGGACAAAATGTACCGTACTGCATCCATCGAACATACAACTCAGGCGTTGTTGTGCCGCAACAAAATCCGCCGATGTCAGAATTGTGATAAGCGATTCCTGAAATTCCCATGTTCAACATCATCGGAAGTTGAACAGCAAGTCCGCCAAAACCACGACCGACATCTCCGGACCAAATCGAAACACCATAACGTTGAATTCCTGCAAACCCTGAACGTGTAAGATTAAAGAATCGTTGATTCGGTCTCATCGCATTGAATCCATCATAGACAGTTTTTGCCCAAAGATTATTGAAGATGTTGTGAACCTTTGGAGTTTTTCTAAGGTAGTGATACATCGAATCGGGATGACGTTCCGGCTCGCCAAGGTCAGTCCAAATTCCTGCAAGTTCATTTCCGAAAAAGGTAGGGTGCTTATTACACCACCATTGTTGTGCGGCTGGATTTGTTAAATCAAGCAAGTAAGAATTACAGTTACATGACCACCAATTTGTGAGAATATACGGAGGACCGTTTGCTGAAAATTTTCCTAAATATCCGTTGCTCGCCGCCGCGCTGTAATTTATTGATGGTTCGATGATGTATGGTTCGGTTATGACAATCGTTTTTATTCCTTGATTTAAAAAGTCCGACATCATTCCGAAAGGATTAGGAAATGCGGATGTGTTCCAACTGATGTCTCCCATGTGTTGGAACCAGTACAAATCAAGAATGATTGCATCACAAGGAATTTGTTTTTGTCTCATTGTCTGAACCATCGAACGCGCTTCCCCCTCGTTGCGGTATCCGTACTTGGATTGAATAAAACCAAGCGCCCATTTCGGTGGCAACGGCTGACGACCGGTAAGCCACGTGTATTTTTCAAGTTGTTCGGAAATCGTTTCACTGACGATGAGGTAATATGTTAACTCCCCTCCATCCGCTGTATAAGTAAAGACAGAGGAGTTGGTTTTTCCTAAGTCATAATGGCCCCGATATGTGTTATCAAAATACAGAGCATAACCGTTCGATGAGGCAAGAAACGGAATATTAGCATTCATATTCGGAAGTGCATTTTGATATCCACCGATTGCCGTATTGTAGGAATCGAAGGCTAGACCGCGTTTATCAAGTTGGGTTCCCCGTTCACCTGTTCCATAGAAGTGGTCGCCAGATAATAGATTGAAACGAGCGATTCGTTTATCACCGTGAGTTGCGAGTCCGCCTGAGAAGGGTTCACTCAGAAGCAATTTGTTTGAGGAATTATAAAAAGAAAAACGGAGCGGTTGTAATTGACAAATAATTTTTAATGAACTTGTGGAAATTTCGATTGAAGAATCAGAACCACCAACATTTATCGAAAACGATATACTGGGATTTTGAATCACTACAAAAGATGAATCAGGTTGAGTTGTTGGAGTAGGTAATAAATCAATTCTTACAATATCCGGTTGATAAAAAATAAGACGGACTGCTGAGGTTTCTGTGTTGAGTATAATTACACTATCGTATGAAAGAGTAGAAATATAATTTCCAAGATAGGTTTGAGAGATAAGTGTTGAAGCAGAGTACAACAGAAATAATACTGACAATGCAACTTCAAGAATGACGTGTTTCATTTCTTTATTTTTTTAATGGTATGAGTTTGCTCTAAAAAGCGTGTTTACTCACAAAAACATTTTGAAAACAGAATGTATTCGACCCATAACATGCTCATAGAATACTTTTTAGATTCGACTCATGGTATTATATCGAATAAAAGCCGGCATTTTTATGAGAATGTTGATGTTCACCTTAAACACAGCCAAAGATACCAAAGCACTTGTATATATACAATTATCGAAGTTGGCTTGCTCTGCTTACATAATATACTCCGGAAATGAAATAGTCCAAGTGAAGTTTGCACGTACGCGTCAAGTTCGTTTTACTTTGGAGAAGGCATGCTTTTTCTTTACAATTATCAATGATGAAACAACTACATTCTCAGAAAAATAAGAACTGGAATAATTACTAGTATGATTCGAATACGAGTTATTTTTTTAGGTTTCGGTTTTTGGGTTTTCGGAATTATTCCCTCAGGATATGCCCAAGAGACGTGGCAAGCGAAGGATTCGGTGTACAAAGAGACATTTAATATTTCACAACTTGATACAATAATCCAATTATCACGTCAGTTTATTATACAAGGGAGTGAAGTTATTCTTTTGGATTCATTGAGACTCATCCGAGGCAAGGATTATCATTTAGACGAACGGTTCGGTTTGATGAAACTCAAGATTCGGGATTCCTCATATCAAACCAAACCATTCCGGGTTACAGTATTTTACAAAGCGCTTCCGTTTTCATTCAGACAAAAATATCAACACAGAGAGTTAGTAAGGGAAATTGATTCTGCAAATAAAGTTCATTCAGTTGCAAAGAAAATAAAAAATCCTTTCGCCTTTGATGATGTAATCGGTAAGTCGAAACTTCAAAAGAGCGGAAGCGTTGTTCGGGGGTTAACCATTGGTTCAAATCGGGATTTATCATTGAACTCCGGATTTCGGTTGCAAATGGCAGGCAATCTCACCGATGATATTGAGGTTATAGCCGCGTTGACTGATGAAAACTCTCCCATCCAACCTGAAGGAACGACTCACACGC
>JACPVN010000068.1 GCA_016191715.1 Ignavibacteriota bacterium
TGGCTCATGAATCACCCGAAATTTCAGAGCGGGGAATTTGATACACACTTTATTGCAAATCATTTTCTTAAAGAACGGGACTTAACTATTCCCGATAACATTTTAGAACAAGCGGCGTTAGCATACATTCTTCATTCAAACCACAAAACTACAAACTCAGTTCTTCAACAGAAAAAACAGTTTTCTTCCTCAAGTTGGAAGTTAAAACGGAAAGAGTTTTTACACTAAGATGAAGAAGTACAAAGTACAAATTCAATCAAAAGAATTCTTTATTGAGGACTTTGAGAATGGTATTATCGGTATCAATGGGAATTCATTTGAAATACAAACATCGAAGCAAAGCAAAACAATGGCGAAAAGGGTAGCCGATAATCAATACGAGGTTTGGATTAAGAACTATCACATTCCGGTTACACTGATGGATGAAAAGTCTGTCTTACTTGCACAAATGCAGAAAAAAAGTGTAGGCAAGGATGAAATGATAGTAAAAGCGCCAATGCCCGGACTTGTCGTTGCTGTTGAAGTACATGTTGGTGATGTGATTGCTCCCGGTACAGGATTAATAATTCTTGAGGCAATGAAGATGGAAAACGAGATTCGTTCGCAAGTCAAAGCGCGTGTGAAGAAGATTGACGTCGAGAAGAGCGCAAGAGTAGAAAAAGGACAAACACTAATTCATTTAGAATCAGTTGAATAAAAAACGATGAGAGAGACGAATAAAAATTTAAGAGAAATTGCCAAAGAATTTGGTTTAACGAACAAAGAGTATGACCGAATCATTGAACTTATAGGACGAGAACCGAACCACACCGAACTTGGTATGTACAGCGTAATGTGGAGTGAACATTGCAGTTACAAGAATTCGATTGTTGAATTAAAGAAATTGCCGAGAAAAGGGAAACGATTACTTGTTGAGGCAGGGGAAGAAAATGCAGGATTAGTTGACATCGGTGATGGATTGGCAATTGCGTTCAAAATCGAGAGCCATAATCATCCATCGGCAGTGGAACCGTATCAAGGCGCGGCAACCGGTGTTGGAGGAATCATGCGTGATATTTTCACCATGGGTGCAAGACCAATTGCTGCGTTGGATTCATTGAGGTTCGGAAACCCTGGGTTGGCTCGCACACAATATTTGATGAAAGGAATCGTCAAAGGCATTGGTGATTATGGAAATAGCTTTGGCGTTCCAACTGTTGCAGGAGATATTTTCTTTGATGAATGTTACAATGAAAATCCTCTCGTCAATGCAATGGCTGTTGGAATTGTCAAACATAATGAAGTTGCAAAGGCAGTTGCCAAGGGTGAAGGTAACATCGTTATGATAGTTGGCTCTTCAACAGGCAGAGATGGAATTCATGGTGCAACATTCGCTTCTGAGGAATTATCGAATGAATCAGAGCATAAACGACCGAATGTTCAAGTTGGCGACCCGTTCACAGAAAAGCTTTTACTTGAGGCGACTCTTGAAGTTATCAAACATGGTTATGTTGTTGGAATTCAGGATATGGGGGCGGCTGGAATTACTTGCTCAGTTTCTGAAATGAGCGCACGGGGAAAAGCCGGAATGGAAATCAAATTAGATGAAGTTCCATTACGGGAAAAGAATATGAGCGCTTACGAGATTCTTCTTTCAGAGTCGCAAGAGAGAATGTTGCTCGTCGCTAAACCGGAACACGAGAAACAAATCAAACAAATATTTACAAAGTGGGATTTACATTGCAAAGTTGTCGGAAAAGTTTCGAGTGATGATACAATCAAAATATGGAAAGATGAAAGTCTTGTAGTAAATCTTCCTGCACAAAGTCTTGTGCTGGGAGGAGGGGCGCCGGTTTATATTCGTGAATGGAAGGAGCCTGATTACATCAAAGTTACAAGGGCATTTGACCAGAATAGTTTAGCAGAGCCAGAGAATTACAATGAATGTCTCTTAAAATTGTTAGGTTCACCAAATATCCGTTCGAAACGATGGGCTACAGAACAATACGATTCAATGGTCAGAACGAATACTGTTCAGCAAGATGGTGTTACTGATGCAACGATTGTACGCATTAAAGGAACGAACAGAGCTATTGCATTAAAAACGGATTGCAATCCTCGATACGTGTATTTAAATCCTTATGAAGGAGCGAAATTAGCAGTAGCTGAAGCGGCAAGAAATGTTGTATGTGTTGGAGCTAAACCTATCGCTATTACAAATTGCTTAAACTTTGGTAATCCATACGACCCGGAAGTTTATTGGCAGTTCAAGGAATCAATTAGAGGCATAAAAGAAGCGTGTGAAGCTCTCGAAACTCCTGTAACGGGTGGTAACGTCAGTTTTTATAATGAACATAATGGCTCGCCTATTTATCCAACTCCTGTCATTGGTATGTTAGGTGAAATTACAGATACAAGGTTGACGATTTCGAATTCTTTTAATGAAGCAGGAAATTCAA
>JACPVN010000321.1 GCA_016191715.1 Ignavibacteriota bacterium
ATAAAAAGTCGAGTTAAAACTCGACCTACATTGTTCGCACTTCTCTCAATAAAACAATTGAGATGAAGAAAGCGGTGTATTCGCTCTACTCATCATCCATCCGGTTCCCATGAAACAAGAATCCAAACATATCCCTTCAAACAAAGTCAAATATGTAATTGTTTTAATTGTCGTCTCTGCATGTTTTGTTTTCGGATTTCAATTCGGAGCGAAATACCGAGCGATTCATTACAACGCGCTTCTTGTAGATACGCATAATGATGTTGTACAACGCATCCTTGGCGGTGAAGATATTTCTTTCAGAACATTGCACGGACATTCTGATTTACCCCGCTTTATTGAAGGTGGTGTTGATGTTCAAATGTTTTCGATTTGGGTTCCGCCGGAGAAGAAGAAACCTTCGTACTACGCGCAGGCGAACGAGCAGATTGATTCCATCATGAGTTTTGTGAAACGAAATCCTGAGCAAACAGGATTTGCACGAACGGCAAACGAAGCGGTTTCCATCGCGCTGAAAGATAAACTCGCCGCAATGCTTGGAATGGAAGGGGGACATCCGATTGATAATGATTTGAAAAAGTTAGAACACTTCTACAAGCGCGGCGTTCGCTACATGACGCTGACATGGAACAACAGCACCGAATGGGCTACATCAGCGAAAGATGAAACCGACACAACGCTGAAATTAAAACACAAAGGTTTGACCGAGTTTGGAAAAAAAGTTGTGCAGAAGATGAACGAACTCGGAATGATGGTGGATGTTTCGCATGTAGGAGAGCAAACATTTTGGGATGTGATGAGCGTAAGTAAAAAACCGGTTATTGCATCGCACTCGGATGCGTGGGCGTTGCGTCAACACCGCCGTAACTTGAAAGATGACCAAATCAAAGCGATTGCAAAAAGCGGTGGAGTGGTGTTCATCAACTTTGCTCCTTGGTTTATTGATAGCACGTACGGTGCGAAGGAGGATGAACTGCACGAGCGTTACAAACATCAGATTGACTCATTGAAGAAGGCGAATAAAGGAAATGAGTGGCTTCATGATTTTCTCGTCTTTGAGTTTTTATTTAAGGAATACCTGCCGATTCGACCTCCGCTCTCGATGGTGATTGACCATATTGATTATGTTGCAAAACTTGTTGGAGTTGACTATGTCGGTATTGGTTCCGACTTCGATGGCATTTCCAGCGTACCGGGTGAGTTGGATGATGTTTCATGTTTCCCCAATATTACCCGCGAGTTATTAAATCGCGGTTACTCTGAAGAAGATGTAAAGAAGATCCTTGGTGAGAATTTCTTTAGAGTGTTGAGGGACGTGGAAGGGAAATAAATATCTCAGATGGGGCTGTCTCATAAGTCTGATAATGATGTAGCTGCAGATTTTATGTCTGCGGTTTTGATTTCGAAACGCAACCAGAAGGTTGCGCCTACAGTGAAATCTAATTTTTGAGACAGCCTCATCTCACGGGCTTACTTTATCAACACTAATTTCTTCACCTCTGTAAAAGCCAGTTCTGAGCCTGACGAAGGATAACCTGCTGTGAGTTTGTAGAAATATAATCCGCTTGGTAATTTATCAGCATTAAATTCTACCGATTTGAATCCTGACGCTTGAAACTCGTTTACAAGAGTGCTAACTTCTTCACCGAGAACAGTGTACACTTTCAGCGTTACCCATGAATTAATAGGCAATTGATAGTTGATGATCGTTTTCGGGTTGAACGGATTGGGGTAGTTTTGAAGTAAAACGAATGAAACAGAGAATTGTTCTTCAGTACTTTTTACTGAATTGACAGGTTGGGTACTTCGAAAAATACCGCTCTCCGTCCCGACATAAACATAACCAAAAGAATCAGCAGCGAGAGACCAAACAAGAAGATTGGTCAATCCACTGTTTACTTGTAACCATTGCTTTCCCTTATCCTCAGAATAGTAAACCCCATCGCTTGCGGCAAACAAATGACCTGAGAAAGTTGCAATGAGAGTTTTTGGTGTGGAGTTGAGCGTAGCAACTTGAGTCCATTTTTCCCCCTCATCATTCGTTAAAAAGATTTCACCTGCCGCGCCGCCTGCTACCAAATTACTATCTTTAAAATGAGCAAGAGACCAGATTACTTCTCGCGTTACACCTGAGTCATTATGCGTCCAGTAGTTGCCAGCATCGGTTGAGCGAAAAATTTTTGCACCGCCTGTCCCAACAAAAAGATGTCCGTAATTGTTGATAACCAGAGCGAGAATTTCAGGATTTGAAATTCCTGAATCAGTTTTTTCCCAATTTATTCCTTTGTTCGTGGACTTCCATACACCAGCGAGGAATGTTCCGGTGAATATTGTAGACTGAGTGTCAGATGCAAGTGAAGAAATACATCGCCAAGGAAGACTATCACTTATAAAAGCCCAACTGTTTCCGTTGTCGGAGGAGCGAAATATGCCGCCACAATCAGCACCAGCATAGAGGAATCCGTCCTTGGTTTCCAAAAAGCAATCTATTCGTGTAGCATCCAGAGTATCTGCTACTGTTCTCCACTGCATGCCGTAATCTGTTGAGACGTAAATTTTTCCAGATTTACCGCCTGCTAACATGGATGTACCTCGAACAAATCCAAGTGCGGTTATTCTTTCTGATGGAGATTGTTCAAGCTTTTCCCAGATTATTGTTTGTGAAATACAGAATGTTTGTAATAATAAATTAGTCTGGATAGTAGCGAAAAAGAGAACTAATATTTTCCAGTTCATTTGTATTCTCCTTTCGTTGACAAAGATTGCACGTATTCAAAGGAATTTTCATGAATGACATAAAAGTAATTATAGCACTTACTTCATCAAAACTAATTTCTTCACATCCGTGAACGAACCGGCAGTGAGTTTGTAGAAATACAATCCGCTTGGCAATGTACTTGCATCCCATCGCATATTATACACGCCCGGTTCCATTGTTTCATTGAATACCGTGGCAACTTCTACTCCGAGAACGTTAAATACTTTCAATGTCACCAATCCGAAATCCGCAATTCGCAATCCGAAATTTGTTGTTGGGTTGAACGGATTGGGATAATTCTGTTCAAGAACAAATTCATTTGGAATTGTGGGATTATTGGTATTCGGTTCAACATCCGGTGGTGTCGGTGGAAGTTCACTCGTTGGAACAATTCGGATACGGTTTGAAGCGTTTAACAACGGATTGGTTGAGAGGATGAGTTGACCATTTCCTGAAACTTTCACCCAATACGCTTTTCCCGGCTGTATGGAATCGGAGGAGACATATCCGTTTTCAAATCCAACAAACTCGCTGGTAACAAGTCCCGGCGGGTTGCTTGTGATTGTTGAAACATCAACAGGATAGGAGAGCGAGCCGACAATATTCCATCCGCTCGTCACATCAATTGTATCTTTCAGAAGTAAGTAGCCATCGAACGAGAATATTTCGGTAACAGGGAATTTGAG
>JACPVN010000322.1 GCA_016191715.1 Ignavibacteriota bacterium
ATCGGCTTTCAACATGTTTGTACCGTACTTGAGAATTTCATCGCCATCGGTTAGACGATCACCGTCAGCATCTTTATTGAGCGGATTTGATTTGTACGTAAAAATTTCTTCGCGGTCTGTTAAACCGTCACCATCAGTATCCGCTTTCGTCGGGTCGGTTTGATAGGTATGAACTTCTTCGCCGTCCGTCAAACCATCGCCGTCAGTATCAGCCGAGTTCGGGTCTGTCCCGTAACGACGTTCTTCATCAAGCGATAATCCGTCCATATCGCGGTCGCCGCTCTCCGCACGAAACTCAATGCCGACTTCTTCACCGCGTAGAAACGCGAAGAAGTTCAACGATAAATTCCAGTAGGAATCATTTCTTCCGGCTGAAACTGCATCAAGATTATCTGTGAAACCAAAGTGATAGGTACCGGCAAGTTCAGCCGCCGTGTTTGATGAGAACCACCATTGCAATCCTCCGCCAACCGGCGCTTCAGCCATCCATTGTTCTGCTTTTAACAATACTTTATCATTTCTGTCTTTCGGTTGATACATCGTTGCACCAACACCTGCAAACAAGTATGAACCAAATTTTCCCTGGTTCGCCGGATGGAACAACAAGCGAACATCAATCGGAACAACGAGTGTCTGGAAAAAAGCCGAGTTGCGCTCTGCTTCAAGAAATGCAAGTCCAAATCCTGTTTGAATTGCTACATTCTCTTCAGCGTAATGACGGATGAAGATGTGTGAGTACGGTCGGTACTTCGGACCTTTCACTGTCGTTTGAGGGACAGAAAAGCCAAAGCCCGCGCCAATCCCCGTCTCTCCAGCCCAACCCTGGGCGAAATTCTCGCCAAGAGAGCTGAAAGTGAGTAGCGCTACCAATAAACAGTATCCAATATATTTCATAGGGCGGTATCTCCGTTCATAATGCACTGAATGTAACCCGAAAAAATGGAAAAATCAAGAGAAAAGTTGATTAAATGTTATTTTTTTTTCAGAAAAATCTCTCAACTATTCATTACTTTGAGGAATTCCTTGTTTGATTTCGTTCCACGCATCTTTTCCATCAAAAATTCCATCGCTTCCACTGTGGAAAAATCAGTAAGGAACTTTCTCAGTATCCAAACTTTATTGAGGTCGTCTGATTCGAGCAGGAGTTCTTCCTTCCTTGTTCCTGACCGATTGACGTCAATTGCTGGGAATACACGACGGTCGCTCAGTTTTCGGTCGAGAATAATTTCCATGTTGCCGGTTCCTTTGAATTCTTCAAAGATAACTTCGTCCATCCGGCTTCCTGTTTCAACCAACGCCGTTGCTATGATTGTCAAACTTCCCCCTTCCTCAACATTACGCGCCGCTCCAAAAAATCTTTTGGGGCGATGAAGCGCGTTAGCATCAACACCTCCGGAAAGAATTTTTCAGCTGTGAGGAACAACTGTATTGTGCGCTCGTGCAAGACGTGTGATACTATCCAACAGAATAACGACGTCGCGTTTCGCTTCAACCAATCGTTTGGCTTTATCAAGCACCATGTCCGCCACCTGAACGTGACGTTCCGGCGGTTCATCGAATGTGGAACTAATCACTTCCGCATTCACCGAGCGTTCCATATCAGTCACTTCTTCCGGACGTTCGTCAATCAACAAGACAATAAGAAATACTTCTGGATGGTTGCGGAGAATACTGTTGGCAATTTTCTGAAGGAGAACCGTTTTACCGGCTTTCGGCGGCGACGTAATCATTCCTCTCTGCCCCTTCCCGATTGGTGTCAGCAAATCCATGATACGCATTGCATATTCACCCGGCGCTGTCTCCAATTTTAATTTTTGATTCGGGTACAACGGCGTGAGGTTATCGAACAATACCCGTTCACGAATCTGGTCCGGGCTGACATCATTGCACGCCTCGACCTTTAATAAAGCAAAAAAGCGTTCTCCTTCTTTCGGCGGACGCACCTGCCCGCTCACCGTATCACCCGTTCGTAAATTAAATTTTTTGATCTGTGAAGGAGAGACATAAATATCATCGGGGGAGGGCAAGTAGTTGTAATCAACCGAGCGAAGGAAACCGTATCCGTCAGGAAGTGTTTCCAACACACCCTTACTGAATGTCATCCCGTCTTGTTGAGTTTGCGCCTCGAGTATCTTAAAAATTAAATCTTGTTTCCGAAGGTCGCTGTACCCTATGATATTCATTTCCTGAGCGATCTTCGAGAGTTCCGAAATCTTTTTCGATTTCAGATCCGACATATCCATTGACATGGTTTCGTACCTTTTACACCTGAAAATTTAATATGGAAAAAACATACTGCACGAATCCCTAACAACATAGATTGTTGAATCGTGAACAGCACTGAAAAATTTGATGAGTTTAAGTAGATTTGGTGAAGATTATTGGCTTATGTATCCTCAAACCGGTACGAATATAAGGGGAATCTGAGAGATAATCAAGTATTAAATAAAAAATTTCTTTCTGAGACTTTCCTCTAATTCTGCCAAAACTTATTTATTCCTTTGCAATCGTTCTAAAAAACGGTTATATTTTTCACCGAAATGAGAAAGTATCCTTTATGAAACTTACGTACTATGGACACTCCGCCTTTCTACTTCAAAACGGCTCGACCAATATGTTAATTGACCCGTTCCTTGACGGTAATCCTTTATCTCCTGTTCAGTCCAATCAA
>JACPVN010000069.1 GCA_016191715.1 Ignavibacteriota bacterium
AACAAATATAAAATACGATTGTTACAGGTTGCCGATAATATGGTGAACAGACTTGCCGCGAGCGCTCCACAACAAGCGATTGGTTTTGTCGAGAAATATAATTCGTCGTGGCAACCGGATAATAGTCAAACTATGACAATCATGGGACATGTTCTCAAAACAGCATGGTGCCTTGCACGCGTTTTTGAAATTCAACCGGACTCGATTTTTCTCACAACAGCGAAACAACTTACTGAAATTGTGTTGACGAAAGGATATGACCATGTATTTGGAGGACCCTACAAAGATTACAATCGTATAACCGGTGAAATGTTGATGTGGGGACAAACTGATACTGCTAAAGCGTGGTGGCAAATGGAACAAGCAATTACTTCAGGATTATTTTTATATCATATTACAGACGATACAACGTATCTTCAGATGGCGGACGAGACAATTAACTTCTTCATGCGATATTTTGTTGACCATGTTTATGGTGATGTATTTTCAGATAGAACACGATACGGAAATCAAATCTGGGGATTGGAAAAAGGGAATGATGGTAAAGCAGGATATCACTCCATCGAGCTGGGATACTACAGTTATATTTACGGGAAACTATTCTTCAAAAATGAACCGATAACACTTTACTATAATTTCCAAGCCGGTAATCAGGAACGCACACTAACAATGAAACCGTTAGAAGCAGAAGATGGTGAACTAAGTATAACGGGTGTAAAACTCAACGGCGTCTCATATTACAACTACGATGGAAATGGACTTACTTTGAATATACCTTCCGGGAGCGGTGGTATTTTCGCTGTAACGTATGAACTCAATGCGCCATCCAGTGTTAGCGCTACAATTAATTATTCTTTGGGTTGGAATTTAGTTTCACTCCCTGTTCGATTAGGTGATGCAACAACTTCTATTGTATTTCCGAATTCCACATCTTCAGCATTTTCCTATAATGATAGCGCGTCATATCAGGTTTCTGATTCACTTACGGTTGGAAAAGGATATTGGCTAAAGTTCGGGTCATCTACATTGATGAATATTGCCGGATTAAATGTAACGGCAGAAACTATTGCAGTGAACGAAGGATGGAATTTAATAGGGTCAATTAGCTCGAATGTTTCTGTTGAAAATATCATATCAATTCCGGGCGGACTTGTAACAACAGATTTTTATGGATATTCAAACGGATATGTAGCGGCTTGGACAATTGAATCGGGAAAAGGGTATTGGGTGAAAGTAAGTCAGACAGGACAACTGGTTCTTTCATCAAGTGCAACGAATTCATCCAATAAGATTCAGATTGTGTCTTCAAATGAGTTACCCCCTGCCCCGCCAAACGAAATGAATTCAAAAGATCCTTTGATTCCGAATACGTTTGCTCTCTATCAGAACTATCCGAATCCATTCAATCCGACAACGGTAATTACATATCAATTACCTTTTGATGGTTTTGTAAGGTTAAAGATTTACTCGATGCTCGGAGAAGAAGTTGCAACGTTAGTTGAGGGAATACAACATGCAGGATATAAATCAATCACGTGGGATGCGAGTGCTATGCCGACCGGAGTATATTATTACCGGATTACCTGGGATAATATAATCGAAATGAAAAAGATGTTGTTGATAAGGTAATGACAGACATCCCTATTGTTTCATAAAAAACAAAACTCGGAATAATTAAATTGCAAATACCTTTTTCAATTCTTCCAGTTCATGCCATCTTGCATATAACTGTTCCACTTTTCCCTTTGCGACTGTAAGTTCTTTTGTCAGCTCAGAAGTTTTCGCTCCATACTTTTCGTGGTAAGCGGGTAAGATAAATATCGCTTCGATTCGTTCGACATCGGCTTCAGCAGACATAATCGTCTGTTCAATGACTTCAAGTTCTTTCTGTTCTTTCCATGTTAATTTGCTTCGTTGTTTCTCCGGGCGGGGTTTTGCAGTGTTCTCTTCATTCTTCTGAGTAGTTGATTGCGCCGCTTCTGCAAGTCTTCTGTTCCGTTTTTCAAGAT
>JACPVN010000323.1 GCA_016191715.1 Ignavibacteriota bacterium
TACAAGAAAATGTAACTTTTGAGACAGCCCCATCACTTTTAATTGATTATTCCAAGTCTGCTTCTTATGTTAGTGCGACAAATAATTTTAAAAGTGAACTATGAATTTTAGTAAATGCACCAAGGATTGTACAATGGGTAGTTTGAATTTGCAAAAAGAACTGTCGTTCCTTTGGTAATCAGAGAATTCTCTCTTTACATTCACAAATGAAAATAAACACAATGAAAACAACTGTAACATACAAAGGTAGTACAATGTTGATACTATTTTGTTCACTGTTATTTCTTTCTTGTTTTGAAGATTCAACACTAGAGATTCCCATTAGCGATAATTCTGATGGACTTGTACCATTTAAAATTGGAAACAAATGGGTTTTTCGACACTATTATTATGATACCTCCGGAGTTGTAATTGGGACTTTCATCGACTCATTCACTGTGAAGAAAGATACTATCATTGGGACGGAGAAATGGTACAAGATTATCAACTTCAAGGGAGCGGATGTCGATGATTTTGATTGGTACACCAACCGAAGTGATGGAATTTGGGTTCTGAGAAAGGTAATTCGAAGTAATCCTCGGGTTGATACTGCTTTTTCCTATCTTACGTTCAAATATCCTACTATCGAGGGGGAATATTGGGGATCTCCGCTATTGGATTCAACGAGAGTATTATCCACCAATGAAATTGTAAAAACTCCATCGGGAATTGATACATGCATTCTTTATGAGGATCATTACGAATTTTCTCACTTAGGTGATTTTCATTATTACTTTGCACCGGGTAAGGGATGGGTAATATTTGAAATTTTCACACGAACGAGCAGTGGGCGTTTTTATGTTGTAAACAGACTTGTCCTCATTAGAACTATTCTTCACTAATTTACAGAGAAGGGTGTAATTACTATTTTAAAAAACGAGGCGAGATGCAACGAACATCCCGCCTTTTGTAACAGCAAATAATTAGGTAAAGGCTGGTGACCTTTTGCAATCTTCAATCGTATTGCGGACATGTGCCTTTTTATTTGCACGATAATTTAATTTACACAACCATAAAATCCAAATATAAAAGGAAATGAAAATGTTTCAATCGGTAGAAAAAAACACTCATGAAGTCCCCTTCACAAAGGAGAATGAAAGTGGGACTTTCAGAAAAAAAGGCCTAAACAGGCTATTGACTATTGAAAGTTATGTGTGTACATTATCTCCATGGTTTTTCAGAAAAGTATACGCCGCACAAACCCCGTTATGGAATTGAATATTTCCCATCCGCTTTGTATGTTAAGAGAGAATTCCATAATAAGAAAGGTGTACAATGAATTATAGTAATTGCAACAATGGATTTGATTACATGAGGCGACTTGAAAAAAATCAATGGAGTAGAATATACATTCCTATCATTATACTTATTTCATTTCTTTTTGTCGGTGTAGATTGCGAATCACCGGAACCACCTCCCCCAGTTTTACCTCAATATACTTACACGTGGACTATTGACACCATGAAGTTTGACCTTCCCAACTTACGACCGCCCGATAGATTTGTGGTACAAAGCATTTGGGGTTCATCACCTCATGATGTTTGGGCTGTCTCACCAAGCGATCTCCCTTGGGGTGAACTTTGGCATTATGACGGAAAAAAATGGAAAACGGTGCAATGGCCCTGGATTGGGACAGATGAAATTGGATTATATGGCGGATACTTATATGCAACAACAGGATTTGATTCAGCGAATGTTTTCTTTTTTGGTTCGCATGACTACAATGATTCTGCAACTGCAATGATTATGAAGTGGAATGGTAACTCATGGAGCGATTTACCATGGAGTAATGTAAATCGTCCATTGGGTAGTTTAGGTTGGGGAGTAAAGCAGAACAATGATAAACTTTGGGCGATTGGTGCTACGGGACTTATTATAAAATATGAAGATGGTTTTTTAAGTGCTGAATCTCTTGTTACCAATTTTCATTTTTTTTCAAGTTCTGTAATAGCTGCTTTAGACAATGGTGAGGTGTACATTAATCCTTTTAAAGACAGTCTAGAAAACGGAAGGCTTCGTGGATCTATTACAAAACTTTATAAGAGAGACATACTTGGAAACTGGTCGCTTATTGAAGATAAATTTATAGCAGGGGCTTATTATGATGACAATGGATTAGGAAGAGGTCTTCGTAGCATAGGAAACCGTCTTTTTACCGGTAATTATGGACTGTGGGAACGCCAAGATACAGGTTGGATAAAACGAATGAGTCTTTATGCTTTAGGGGCATGGTGTCTTACTTCAGAAAACGATCTATGGACAGCATTCAAACATGAGTTGTACCACTACAACGGAAAAACGTGGGAAAAAATAACAATACCTCTCTTATCTAATTTTACCGATTTTGCTTTATATGGACAGGGATGGTCTGATGGGAATGAAGTTTTCATTGGATTTCAGGATGGAACAAAATCTTATGTACTACATGGAAAAAAAATAAATTAAACAATTAGCTAATCTAAAAACTTTTTTGAGTAGTATTATGAAACATTTCAAGAACCAAAATATCATCTCTTTGTTCTATTTGAAAGAACACTTACGTTCGTTCAGATTTACTTATCTTTGTATCATTATTTTGTTTTTTGTTAATACAGAAAATATTTACAGTCTGGAAATTCCAGCGTCTGGAAGAGTACAGTATTGGGATTCTCAATCAGCTTCATTTCTGCCGCTCCGAGAAGCGGAAATAGAAATAGGATTTATTCTCTATGGAGAACAACCGTTAACACTCATATATACTGATCAGAATGGAGAATATAATTATACACTCTCTATCTATCCACAACAAGTTTATGTAAAAGTAAGGTTTAAAAACACTATAATTATCGTGCGTGATTTTGGTGGTCCATATGAGTCTGTATATCTTAGAAATAGATCGAACCCATCATGCAATCTATCCAGCGGAAATCCTTGTGCAGATTTTACGAATATGAATTTCGATTTTTCACAAGGAAGCCTTCATGCAGAATACGCGCGTATTTTTACTCTGGGCAATATTGCTGCAGAATTTTCCATTGAGCAAGGCTATGAGCCAGGATTATGTAATATTGTATATCCCGCTCATTCAAATTTCATAAATCCCGATTGTAATCTTGGATCAAATTACAATGTTGAGCAAAGTTTTTTTTGGCCATTTGGAACTCTTGAAGTTGATCCTGGAGATTTTGCTGGGTTTAACGAATTTTGGGTGGAATGGTTTAGTGGAGATTGTACTGTAAGGTTTTTAGAAAATGCCATTTACCTAAAGAACCAAAACTATAGTAGTATTTTTCATGAATATGGTCACTATTTGTTTAAACATGTACGAGGAGGCACATGGCCTATAGGGTGGGACGAATATGCATACAGTCCTTTTGAAAGCGCAAAACATAATATCTATGATTATACGCAATCGCCACGCCAAGCATTTATTGAAGGCTGGTCAGATTTTTATGCTACTGCTGTAGAGGGGTGGGTTGATAATCCTTCAAATCCTTATTCAGAATATTATGGAAATATAAATATAGAAAATCTCCAGGGAGCAACGTACGATTCGTTTGATTTCAGTTCCGTACCAAATGGATTGGGCTATAATAATGAAGCAGTATGTGCGGCGGCTTTCTATGATTATTATGATCCCGTTTCAAGTGATGATAATTTACAAACATCTTTTCTAAATATCCTTAACACACTTGCAGATCAATCTAACACAATGGTTTCTTATGTCAATATATTTGCAAACAAACCGTTTCTTACAGATGAACAGCGACACAATGGTATAGCAATTTTACAAATCCTTAGAATGGACCCTGTCGCTTCTTATGGTAATGTAGAGGTAAAGGTAAAAAATAATTTTGAATCTGGAGAAGTTATTCTTGGAACAAATACAATGACTTATGAAACTATCAATACATTAAATGAAGAAACACCGGGTACCATTGAACGTCCAAGATTATGGATGAATGACTTGTATCTTCAGGCAATAGAAAATCAACTTGACCCTCAAGGTTATACGATGAAATTTCAACATACTCATCCAACTAAATCGTCCTATACTTGGACTACGCTTGAAAATACAGATACGAAATATTTTACAGAGTCTTGGCAAAAGTATAATGAACAACTTACCCACAGAGCAAACTTTGATCGCGAATGTAACGTTAATATAAGTTATCAAAGTTTAGATGGAGTTACGCTTCCAGCCGTTCCCACAAGCATACAGAGAAGCAGAACACTTCTTAGCATTACAGCGCCAGTTCATACCGTTAATGGAGTCGACCATACATTTTATCAATGGAGTGATGGCTCTACAGAAAACCCACGAAACTTTACAGTCAATGAAAACGTGAATTTGACTGCTTTGTATAAAGTTCATCTTGCTGCATCATCAAATATAGCTTTGGGTAACAACAACCAGCGCAAGTTAGTACGTGATAATACAGACAAACTCAATTTAGTGTACGAGAGCAGCAATGCGATGTGGACAACCTCATCAACGAATAATGGCGCCGGCTGGATTAATGATGAACTTGTGGTTACTGCACCAGTACAAAATGCTGTTTACCGAGAACCAACACTTTTATACAATCCGAATACAGGAATAGTATCCAACGTCTATGATGAAGTATGGATTGATGCTGCTGGGGAAGAATGGTCTTATAATATACGCTGGGATGGTATCATTAATAATAATGCGCCGTTTAGACTTGGTGGTGGTATTGTAGGACCAAGCAAGCCAATAGCCGTGATGACAAAAACACAGACAACGGCATTCAATATTCCTTCAATGCTTGCAGTAGTGTGGAAAGAAGAAATTGGTCCTCAACTCAATATAGCGCTTTACCAAGAACCTATTACTGTTGAGCAATCATCGTATGGAATAAGTGGAACTTCGAATGCAATTAACCATACATTTGAAGTTGTTCCAGGACAAGGACCGGACGGTCATCCCGGTTGGTTATTTTATCTTGCGTGGGAAGTAGCAGGCACAAGTGCAACGTCTGGAATTTATTATTCATTTGGTTTTTTGGATGTTACATTAGGCATTGCCAACCCAACAAATATTTCTTGGACAACAACACAGGTTATTTCAAATAATGGAGGAACAACCAATACAAAACCGTTTATCGCTATTGATTATTCTAATCGTGCGACTCTTGCATGGATTTCAGAAACAAATTCTGAGCAAGGAAATGTAAAGGTACAGAGATGGTCTCATTCCACACAAGACCTTACGTACGGAACCATCACACTGCCTGCATATTCGAATACTTCGGGAACACCTGTATCAATATCAATGTCAGATTACAGAAATAATCCATCGAAGCAAAATGACCTGACGCTCGTTTGGACAACATCGGCAAATGATATAGTTGCAATTCATTTCACGAATGATGCGTGGGGTTCACCCTACAAAGTTGCCACTGGGATGAACGCTTCAATTGAAATGAATCCATCCGGTACGAGCGATGAACGGAAAATCGTTTATCTCACCGGTTCTTCGGCGCCCTATTTACTAAACTTCACAACTATAACACAACAAACGTCCATGTCAAATCAGGTCGCAACACACTGGAATTTAGTGAGTGTGCCACTTTATCTTAGTTCATATGAACAAGCCGTAACGTTTCCCGGCACAGTCTCCGGTACCGGCGCTTATGGTTTTGATGGAACCGGATATGTCATGGAAAATCCTGTGTCGTTTGGAAAAGCATATTGGGTAAAATACAGTTCACCGACGACACTCAACTACACAGGATTGTCTGCCACAAAACATTCCATTCCGGTTACAACCGGTTGGAACATGATTGGCTCGTTGAGTACCTCCATTCCCGTCGGGACAGTTACATGCTTAGGAACAACACTTAAATCCAGATTCTTCGGTTATACCCCCGGTGTGGGTTCTTACGAAGCCGCTTTCATTGAGCCGGGAAAAGGATATTGGGTTAAAGTAGAAAACAATGGAACATTTATCTTAGACGCATCAGCGGTAATGAATCAATACACTGTTAACTCACTCACCGAACTAACATCGTCAGAGTCTCCACCTGCTTGGCCCCCGCCCCCAATTTTTCTTCAACCTGCCAATGGCGCTACGGGAACCGGAAGCAGTACAACACTGCGATGGAGTAACAACGTTATCCGTTCCGATTCATTCAAAGTACAATGGTCAACCGATTCAGCGTTTGAATCTGACTTGCATTATTCTCCGGCGCTTGCAGACACACAATACATTCTCTCAAATTTGGGTTTTTCCACAACATACTACTGGACTGTCAAAGGAAAAATAGATGGGTTATGGACATCATATAGAGAGCCGGCATGGTCATTTACTGTAAAACCTCCCGCGCCATCACTCGTATCACCGGCAAGTAGCGCCATCGTCTCTAATCCACCGAGAGTGATTTGGAGAAGAATCACAGGTGCGGCAACATATCGTCTGCAAGTATCAACCACTTCTTCATTTACTTCTACCGCAAAAGATACATCGGGTGTTTCCGACTCGACACTTGTTCTTTCAGGGTTAGCCGGAGCAACACAATATTATTGGAGAGTGAACACGACAGTTACAGGTAAGGGTACAAGTGATTGGTCTGGAACCTCATCGTTCAAAGTTATTCCTCCATCGCCAGTTCAACTGACAGGAAGTAGCGTTCAGCAAATAGACCCGGATGGTATTAAGCGGTCGCACCCTCGTCTCACATGGACTCAAAGTAATTATGGTCCCAATATTAACTACAAACTCTATCAATATTTCTGTTCCGGGAGTGTTGACTGCATAAATGATGTTACACCGTCAATACGGTACTCTGGTACAGCAACTTCTTATACCGATATCCAAATGTCCACAGGAACGAGTGAGACGTATGCATTTTACTATGTTACCGTAACAGAAACTTTGTTGAACAGTGTATCATCTCCTTCAAACAAAGTATCATTCAGGACGGATATGCCGGAGGCAAAGCAAGGAAGGAAGAATGATGACCGGAGTGAAGCAATACCAACAATATATTTTCTCAGCGAAAACTTCCCGAACCCATTCAATCCAATTACTGCAATTCGTTACGGGTTGCCGGAAGATTCGCACGTACAGTTGCGCGTGTTTAATACGCTCGGCGTTGAAGTTGCAACACTTGTTGATGAGATGCAAAATACTGGTTACAAATCAGTTGAGTTCAATGCATCCACTCTTCCGAGCGGTGTGTATTTCTATCGCCTTGTGGCGAAAGCCATCCCTTTGGGACAGGCGGGAACGTTCACTGACATAAAGAAGATGTTACTTGCAAAATGAGGAGAGTCAGTTAGCAAGGAATCCCACATGGCGGGGTTACTTGCAAAATAATCCCACACACTCACAATCATAAGAAGATAGCCGATTCTTTTAGAAAAGGAGTCGGCTTTTTTTATTATGTCTATCAAAAAGTCAAGTTTTCTCTTACCGAAAAGTTTTGTATTTTGATGCGGCAATGTTCATCATCGGTGAAGTTCGCGTAGAGACGCAGATAGGAACAATTCAATTTGCGTGCGATTTGAAGCGATGCAAAGGGGCATGTTGTACGATGCCGGGCGGGCGCGGCGCACCGCTTTTGGAAAGTGAAATTTCTGAAATCGAGCGAGCGTTTCCGGTTATCAGAAAATATCTGCCTGAATCTCATCTTCAAGCAATTACAGAACAAGGAATGTATGAAGGAACCCGCGGCTCTCGCGCAACTATGTGCATTGATGACGGCGCTTGCGTATTCGTCTATCATGATGGTGATATTGCCCGTTGTTCGTTGGAGCGCGCTTTTTTGAATGGGGAAACAGAGTGGAAGAAACCGATTTCTTGTCACCTGTTTCCGATTCGTGTCTCTGCATTTTCAGGAACAACACTACGTTATGAAGAAATTGAACCATGTGAGCCAGCGCTTGAAGAGGGAAAAAGAGAAAAGATTCCCTTGTTTGAGTTTTTGAAAGAACCGCTTGTTCGGAGATTTGGTGAAGCATGGTATCAGGAATTATACAAAACATGTAACGATTTGAATCAAGAAAGTTTGTAATCGCATTCAATGCGAAACGTATGCAACAGCATTTAGTACAACATCTACGACAAGAATTACGACTTACACCTCAGCAAGTTCTCTATTTGAAATTGCTGCAACTTCCCGTTCTCTCATTGGAACAACGCATCAAGGAAGAACTTGAAACGAATCCGTTGTTAGAAGAAGGAGATGAAGTTGAGACGACAACGGAACAACCGGAAGAACCGGTTGAACCGCTTCCCGAATTAGAAGGGAAAGCGGAAACAATCACCGAGAAAAAAGAATCGCCGGAAGACGGATACACGTTTGAAGATTTCATGAACGATGATTTATCGGGGTACAAAACAAATGTTCAGTCAAGTGATGAGGATGATGATAAAGATGAATTTCCGATGCCCGCGGAAATTGCGCTTACCGAAAAACTGAAAGACCAACTTCAGTATCTCGATGTTACTCAGGAAGAAGAATTGCTCGGCGAGGAAATTATCGGGAATATTGATGAGGATGGGTACCTGAGGCGCGAACTGAATCTCATCGTCCAGGATTTGAATCTTGCACAAGGTACAACTCTTACGCTTGAACGGGCAGAACGTGTTTTGTTCCAAATCCAACGGCTTGACCCGCCCGGAATTGCCGCACGTAGTCTCCAGGAATGTTTGATAGCCCAATTAGAGATTGGCGAATATCCGGAGCGAACTAAAGAACTTGCGTTAAAATTGCTTCGTGAACAATGGTACGAATTTACGCTCAAGCATTATGCAGATTTGGCAAAGTATCTCATTATTACTATCGAGGAATTAAAACCTGTCATTGAGTTGATTTCAAAATTGAATCCGAAACCGGGGGAAGGGACACTCACTGCTCAGCATAATTATATCATCCCGGATTTTCTTGTAGAAAACGAAGATGGAGAGTTTGTCATCAATCTGAATGATAGAAGTGTTCCACCGCTTCGATTGAATAAACGATACAAAGAATTGATGACTCGCAAGAA
>JACPVN010000279.1 GCA_016191715.1 Ignavibacteriota bacterium
TACTACTATTCTATGGATGGAGGACAGACATGGACACAGGGACGACTCAGTTCTTCGTACGGTGTGTGGGGTGACCCCGCTGTAACGTTCGACGCGAACGGGAATTTATTTTTCGGACATCTTTCGAATCCGCCGTCTCCCGGTTATTGGATTGACCGTATCGTTGTGCAGAAATCCACCAACGGCGGACAAACATGGAATGACGGTGTCGGAATAGGATTTAGTCCTCCACAAAAAAATCAGGATAAAGAATGGCTCATTGCCGATTGGACTGATTCGCCGTACCGCAACAACGTCTATATGGCGTGGACGGAATTTGACAGTTACGGAAGTTCAAGTGTCTTCGATAGTACAAGGATTCTCTTCTCGCGCACAACCGATGCAGGCACAACATGGTCAACTCCGGCTCGCATCAGCGACCATGGCGGCAATTGTATTGATGAAGATGAAACGGTGGAAGGCGCGGTTCCGGCAGTCGGTCCGAACGGGGAAGTGGTTGTCGCATGGTCGGGTCCCCTGGGAATTATGTTTGATAAATCTACCGACGGCGGCGTTACATGGGGAACAGATACGTATGTCACTTCCCAACCGGGCGGTTGGGATTATGCTGTTCCCGGAATTTACCGCGCAAACGGTTTGCCGGTTACGGCGTGCGATATCAGTAACTCGCCGTATCGCGGCAACATCTATGTTCAATGGACTGACCAGCGGAACGGAACGGGAAATACCGATGCCTTCATCATTAAATCCACTGACGGAGGAACAACATGGGGAACTGTAGTTCGGGTGAATGATGACTCGTCATTGCGTCACCAGTTTTTTTCGTGGATGACGATTGACCAAACGACCGGCAATATCTATGTTTGTTTTTATGATAGAAGAAACACGACAGGAAACGCGACTGATTTCTTTGTTGCCAAATCAACAGACGGTGGTGAGACTTTCACCAATGTTAAGGTCAGCGATACATCGTTTACGCCGTCGTCAGGCATCTTCTTCGGAGATTATTCCTGCATAGCCGCGCATAATGGAAAAGTCTATCCTCTCTGGATGCGGCTTGATGGAAGTAAACTCAGCGTCTGGACTGCTCCGTTCGAGGACAAATATCAATTCATGTTGTCAGTCAACCAGAAGTGGAACATGGTTTCCGTTCCTCTTGTTGTTGATGATTTCCGGAAGAGTGAGTTGTTCCCATCGGCAGAATCACCGGCGTTTGCGTACGAAGGAAATTACATTGTGAAAGAAACACTCGCGCTCGGCGCCGGATATTGGATGAAATTTCCCTCGCCCGATACAGTGCAATTCGAAGGGACAAGAATCCCCTTCGACACGCTTGACCTGCGTGAACAATGGAACATGCTCGGTTCCGTTTCTCAGACGGTTGCAGTCGGTAGCATCATGAGCATTCCATCCGGGATTATCAATTCACCTTTTTATACGTTTGACGGGAAGAGATACGGTTCCGTTGATTCGCTTTTCCCCGGCACGGCAACTTTTGTAAAGGCAAGTCAGGACGGGAAACTTGTTCTTGCTTCCGCCGCGCAAGCGCATGAGAAAAGTATTCAACCGGTAGAAATCACGCAAGAGCAGGTTAACATTTCATCAGGCAATTTGATAACATACAACGTACAAGCACGTGGCACGGTTACACTGAAGATATTCGAGCGGGAGGGTGAAGCAATCGCTACGCTTGTTGATGATGTTCGCGATGCAGGAACGCATCAGGTTGCGTGGAAGCCGGAACGGATGGATGTGGGGAGATATTATTATTGGTTGTGTGTTCGCTCCATAACCGATAAAGAGAAACTCCCGGTTGTTGAAACGGGAAAACTCCATTAATTTCGGATTTTGGATTGCCAAATTCGGATTGTCGCTCCACATTGCGTCCCCGCAGTGTGATGACTCCAATTTGGTTTCGTAGTTTCTGCGCGGACGGAGAAACGAGCAGAAGGGTTTTTAGAACTGCCCTTAATTTCGGATTGCGAATTGCCGGGTTCGTCCTATTTTTTTCGAACAGGATGGCGGATGATGGTTTTCAGTTTTTCTGTTGCGGTTTTTCTCGGGTCGCTGAGATAGATTTCGTGGTGTTTCCCTCTCAACGCATAACCTTGTTCTTCAGCAAATTTGTGGAGGTTTATTATTGTCGGAGTTTCCTCTGAGTACGAACCGATATGCAATGTCTGGACGGTCGTTTGTTCATCGAGATGTTCAAGCCGGAGTCCGGAGACAGAGGCGAGTTTTTTTTTCTCCGCGACGATGTTCTTCGCTTCCTGAACAAGTAAGTCGCTGATGATTTCCGGTTGCAGGATCATCAACGTCCATTTCCATTTGTCTTTTTTATACATATCGAACGGTTCCTCTTCCATCCACCACAAACCTTCGAGCGGCATCACCGGGTATTCGATTTCTTTCTTTTTCTTGATGGTGAACTTTAGTGTGTATGCGGTGCTATACAGCGATTGAATCGCTTCGGCAAATTGTTGTGAAGTGTTCGGGTCGCCTGTTCCATCAATCATTAAATACCTGAGGTTCGGAATTGTTACGACTGAACATTTTCCTGCGGTGGCTTTGTAGAGCTGTTTGTAGGTAGTTTTCAGGTCGAGTTTTTTCATGGCTTTTCTTTCCCGACTGTCTCTCATCACACGACGCCGTCATGGTGAGCGAAGTCGAACTATTATGAGTGTAAGATATCGTACACAGTTTTTAACAACACTTCTGCGGTGTAGGGTTTTTGCAGGAACGCATTCACCGCTCCGCCAAGAGTCTCGCCGCCGGGAACATCGGTCAGCAATCCGCTCACGGCAATAATTTTTACATCCGGCTTTATTTTCCTGACGGCGCGGATTGTTGCCGCACCATCCATCACCGGCATCATCATATCTACAAGAAGAAGATGAATATGCTCGTGCATCTGGGAGAACAACATCAACGCTTCCGTCCCGTCCACTGAAGTGACGGCAGAGTAATTAAACATTTGCAATGTTTGCTGAGTAACTTCGCGTATCGAACGTTCATCATCTACGATGAGAATGATTTCCCCGCTTCCTTGCGGAAGAGTTGAACGTTGTTGCTGAACTTCCGCGAATGTGGATTCGTCCGCGGGGAAATAGACTTTAAATGATGTTCCTTTTCCCACTTCACTGTTGAGTGTGAGAAATCCCTTATGGTTTTGAATGATGGAATGAGCGGTTGAAAGTCCGAGTCCGGTCCCTTTTCCCACTTCTTTCGTGGTGAAGAACGGGTCGAAAATTTTATCAATGATGGAGGAAGGAATTCCTGTTCCTGTATCCTGCACGGTGACGACGATATAGTTGCCCGGTTTTGCGCCGATGTTTCCGTGAGCAAGCGCTTCATCCACGACAATATTTTCTGCAAGTAACGAAATTGTTCCTCCGTCGGGCATTGCATCGCGGGCATTCACACACAGGTTCAACAACACCTGATGGATTTGTGTCGCGTCTGCCTGTATCATCCACAAATTTTTTGCAATGTCGGATTTGATTTCGATCTGACGCGGGAATGTTTCTTTCATCATCTCCAACACGTCGCGGAGGATGTGTTTGATTTGTACTGCGCCAAGTTTTCCTCCCACTCCGCGTGCAAACGTGAGAATTTGCTTGACGATATCGCCGCCCCGTTGTGCGCTTGCCGCAATGGTATCAATAATTTGCTGGTGTTCCGGTTCCTTGAAACGAAAGCGTAAGATTTCCGTCGCCATCCAGATAGGGGAAAAGATGTTGTTCAAATCGTGGGCAATGCCGCCGGCTAACATTCCCAGACTTTCTAACCGCTGAGTGCGGAGGAATTGTTGTTCAAGCGATTTCCGCTCAGTGATATCGCGTTGTAATGCAAGAAATCCGAGGATCGTATGATTCTCATCGAGTATCGGACTGACGGAAACTTCGAGGGTTCTCAACCTTCCGTCTTTTGTTTTGTTAATCAGTTCTTGTTTAACGGTTTGTTTGCTTAATAACATTGCCCAAAATTGACGGTAGTCTGATGCGTCCATTTTTCCGCTTTTGAGAATTCGTGGAGTGACTTTCCCGACGACTTCTTCCGGTTGGTACCCGTAGAGTTTCGTAAAAGCAGGGTTGATAAACGTTATTGTTCCATCCATCGTTGTGACGAAAATAATATCTTCCGATGCTTCTACGGCTTTGCGGAGTTTCATCAATTCATCCTGAGTGCGCTTTCGCTCGGTGATGTCACGTAAAATCAATACCCAACCGGTTGCTTCTTGTTTTGTATTGTAAATAACTTCGGCATTCGCCTCAATCTCGATGATTGTTCCGTCGGCTTTTCTTCCTTTGAGTTCTCCGGGCCCTGAATATAATTTTTTTAACGTTCCGATAAGACTTTGTCGTACAAGTTGTCGTTCACTTTGCGGTATAAAATCATAAATGCTTTTTCCTTGGATGTCAGCATCGGGTGAGTACCCGAACACGGAAAACGCTTTGGGTGAGGCAAAGGTCAACATGAAGTTCAAATCAACAATGACTATTGCATCGGGGGAGGCGCTGACCATCGAGCGATACAGTTCTTCGGATTCCCGGAGTGCGCTTTCTGTTCTCCTGCGTTCCGTAAGATTCCGGACGATATGAAGGTATTGAATATCGAACTCGATAAAGAGAGGAGCGGAACTGACTTCGGCAGGAAATTGAGTTCCATCTTTTTTCAGATTGATTGTTTCCCACCGCGCGCCTCCTTGTTGTATCGTTGATTTCATCATCGTTGTACAGTGCTGGCGAGTCTCTTCCGTGCAAAGGTCCCACAGATTTTTTGTCAGCAGTTCCTGTTCCGAATATCCATACAATCTGCAGGCAAGTTCGTTGCAGGCAATGACATCGTATCGTTTATCGAGAAGGAGAATCGCTTCGTTTGCCGTCGTAAACATCGCACGCCATCGGTTCTCAGACTTTCTTGACTCTTCTTCCGCCTTTCGTAATTCCGAAATGTCGAGACTAATGCTTCCGACGGATTCAATCTCGTCCCGCTTGTTGAGAAGCGGGAATTTCAAAACATGATAAAACTTCCTGCCTGTTTGCGTCACGACGGAGCGGTCATACGCGAGAAATGATTTTGTTGTTGCTACTTCATTGTTCGAGAGAAGAATCTCTTCTGCAAACGGAGGTGGTAATAGTTTGTTGAGATGTTTCCCGACAACCGCCGGTTCCTCGATGCCAAATGCCCGTTTCCACGATGTATTTGCTAACCGTACTATTCCATCAACGCCTGTAACACAAATCGGAGTAGCCGCATGTTCCACTAAGGAGTTGAGTAATTCCTGAGTTTTTTGAAGTCTTTCTTCCGTCTGTTTTCGTTTTGAAATATTCCTGACCACTACCTGCATGGTGTTCTTCCCCTGAAGAGTAAACGGAATCCCGATAACTTCCACCGGAAGAACTGAACCATCGAAACAAATAAATTCTTCTTCGATAACCGGAGCGATTATTCCTTGCGTCAGTGCGGCTTGAATTCTTCTCGAGACGATTTCCCGGTAGTCCGGATGTACCACATTCTGAATCGGTGTTCCAATGAGAACATCGGCAGAAGACGCCTTCAACATGTGTACGAGCGCATCATTGACATAGAGAAATTTTCCATCGCGGTGAATGGCGATTCCATCCGGCGACCGTTCCACTAACTTCCGGTACTTTTGTTCGCTTTCCTGTAATTCATGTTCGATACTTTGCTGGTGCGTAACATCGCGGAAGTTGGTAACGAGTGCGCGGACGGTATGCTCATGGAGCAGATTGGTAACGTTTGCTTCCATCCAGCAATAATCGCCTTGTTTACATTTGAAACGATACCGCGTCGAAAGATTTCCGCCGGGTTTTGTCAAGAGTTCCTGAAGTAACACAAGATTTCCCTGAATATCATCGGGATGAAA
>JACPVN010000280.1 GCA_016191715.1 Ignavibacteriota bacterium
CAGTTGAACTTCCTTCGAATACAAAACGAATATCAGAACCTGCAGTTTCATTCGTTTCCCACAACACATGTTTTGTATGGTCAACATTTTCTACCAACTTCCAACCCGGGTCGCCTTGGTCACCAGTCCATAACTGCAACCAATTCTGGAAATCATCAGGCGCGCTCCACGTTCGTCGTTCATCTGAAAGTAGAATGAAAGCAGAATTCTTTTGTCCCAACTCTGTTCGATTCATAACGACACGAATATCTCTGTCTTTTAGATTGTATGGCTTGCGCGAAACGACTCCAACGCCCGACCTTCCCGACTGACTGTGTGCACGAATGTGAAGTGTGCTATCAATAACCATAACTTTTGCTTCACTTCCCCACGGATTGTTATGACCATACATATCCCATAGAGAAGACGAGGGCGGAATATAATGCCCGTTAAAATTATCAAGTGCCAGAGTCTCCGCCGGAATAATATGAAACGAAATGTTTTCGCCCGGCAAAACATTCCAGTATGAAGTGTCAGCATACGTCGCGGGAGGAAAAGGGTAATTTTCATTTTCGCTATTCAGCCAGACTTGGTATGTTATATTCAAATCCGTATCACTTCGGACAGGAAGCGAGAACATTCCCAAGCCATTAGAATGTGTCTCGGTATAACTGTTCAGTGGATTTGCCCACCCTCCAATCTGATACGAACGCATCGGCATTCCTTCGTTATCAAAAACATATCCATAGATGAAAGCGTTGGTTGAGTAGCAGGTAAAATTCGAAATCGAATCGTTGACAATTGAATCGCCTTCAGCAAGCGTAAAGTCATGTCCTTCGGGACGCATGTACTCCGGCAACAAATCATCCTGACTTAATCCGATTCTTCCACTCCCTGCCAGCACCATCATTTTATAATAGCCGTTTGAATTTGTTTGAACTCCTCCGCCGCCATTGCGCCGCTCAAGTCCCACACCAACTTGTGGAATCGGCGTTCCATGTTCATCACGCACAAAACCGCTGATGTACGATGTGTATCGAGCAACGTAGAAATCTTTTGTTACATTATTTTGAACCGTCATTGTGGTATCGAACGATGTATATCGTTCAAACATATCAGTGACAGAAATACGATACGTTCCGCTGTCGAGATGAAGTTCGTAATGTCCGCTTACATCGGTCGTTGTCATTTTCTGTCGTGTAGAGTCTTCCGCTCTGACGAACAACCCTGCAACCGGACCGTTACTTCTCTCATACACCGTTCCGCTGAGCATGAATTCCGCAGGCGCGTTCCGAAAAACAAGTACACCATACGCAATCGTTGAGTCTTCCATCGCTTTTACGATAATTTGCATGGAGGGTGGATTTTCGGGATTGAGATATGCAATGATGATACCTGAAGTTGTATCTAAATCTGCAATATCCGATGAACCGATACCGTTATCAATTAACATATCGCCTTCGAAATTGAAATCTGTGGTGTCAAGGATTCCGTTTTGATTTGCATCAAGCCAGTATTCTGTCATTATCGTATCTAACGGACTGACATCCATCTTCATGAACAATGAATCATTAACAAAAATAGTATCCGGCTCGCGAAATGGTCCGTTCACCGAAGTGGAAAATTGAATATCATTCACCATTCCTCGTGCATTCGATTTGAATTGCATTTGTTTTGGCTGATGTTGAGCCGTTCGCTTCACGAATTGTGCCGGTAATTGGCAAACGATGAAGAGGACAACGAACATTATAGTTATGTGTCGCATAATAAATCCTTTCATATATTATTGTTGTAGAATATTTTTATTAGTACAAGTATTGATTACAGTTCACCGTTCACTAATAATAAAATCAGTTCTCCCTCCTGATTTACTTTCACCCAATACCCTTTTCCGCTCTCGATATGTTCGCTTGCGAAGTATCCTTCGTTGTAACCAAAGAACGGAGTTGAAATAATTGCAGGAGGATTTGAGAGAATTGATGCGGTAGTTATCGTTTCGGAAATCGAGCCGATGAGATTCCATCCTTCCTGAACGTGGACAGTTTCAGACGTACATACAACTCCGAGCAAGGGAATGTTTTCTTCGGTGGAAAATTTCAGCCAGTACCCCGTGCAGGTTTGCAATGTTTCCTGAACTGTGTACCCTGCTTCATAGTTGAATTTGTATGCCGAAGAAACTGCAGTTGGGAACAGAATTGACGTTCTGTAATCAACGGCATCAAGCGGGAGAGAGATGAGATTCCATTTCCCTTGAACATGAATCACCATTGTAACTGCGAAGGTGTGAAGAATCTCCAACGATGAAATTGTTTGATTGGAAAGAACGAGCAGACTTTCCGCCTTCATGTTCACACGAATCAGACTACCGTGCGTTTGTTCATCAAGCAAAAGAAAGTTACCGTTCGATAACGAAGCAGAGTTCCAACGTACTGTCATCGGGTAACCGGAAAATCCGGGTTGTACATCAAGCAAAAATGTCCGGGTTGCTTGTCCTTCGCCAAGCGTATCGCGAATATCCAACCATGTTCCGTTCGTAGCGGGAATTCTCCATCGGGCATCACACATATCAATCACTGGCGGAGGAAGTTCCGTTTCTCCGTAAAGTGTGTCGAGTCCATCAGTTGCGCCCGCTTTCATTCCGAACCACACCGTGTCACTCGTTCCGCCCTGGTCGGCAACACGAAGCATGACGAAACTTTGCAAATCAATCGGAGCCGCCGAAAGTGTATCCGAACCAGCGCTTTGGTTTCCGGTCCAATCCTGAGCAGTGACAAAATAGTGGTAGATGTTCCAACTTAGGTTCGTATCATTCCAGAACGAATCTGCTATAGGATTGCCGTTGAGTTTGATAAAAGTTTGATTGGATTCTGAAGAACGATAAATGTTGTAACCGCGTAAATCCATCTCCGAATTTCTGTTCCAATTTAATCGCACAGCATTTGCAAGATTGGTTCTTGTTAGATTTACCGGCGCGAGCGGAACAGATAACGGAGTTCCAAATTGTTCGACGCTACTTCCTTCCTGTCCCGCAATATCAACCGCAGTCACTCCAATGTTATAGCGCGTTCCGTTCGTTAATCCGGTCACCGTTCTCGACAATCCTGTTTGCGTGTAATTTGTATCGTACACACCGGGATTTCTTCCGACATGAATTCTGTATGTTTGAAAATCCTTGATACCCGCGCTGTCCCATTGAACAAACAGCGAAGTTCCGGTACCGGCATCAAATACCCTCACGTTTGGAACGCTCGGCGGAATCTGATCTATCGTCAGCAACGTTGCCAATCCTGCTTTCACGATTTGCGCGGCATACGGAATGTCGAGATACGTGAGCAAGTCATTCGGTGAATGATAATACGGACTGAAATCATGCTCGATGCAAAATAAACTCTTATATCCCTGTTGATAGAACGACCAACTATCGCTCGAACTTCTGTACGAAGTGGTTTGAATCCGTGTGAGTGACGTGTATGCCGCTTCCATTGCCATGTGAAGGTTCGATAAATCTTCCGCGCCTGGATACCAGACATGATACACGTTGTAGTCTCCCTGACTTTGAGTACGATGTCCAATCATATCGTAATTGAGCATCGCTTTGATATTTCGATTTGCTTGCTTTGCTTTGAGAGCATACGCCGCGCTTCCTTTCAATCCGACTTCTTCAGCGGCAAATCCGCAAAACCGTAATGTCATCGAAGGTTGATAGTTGATTGCTTTGAGAACTCTTGCCATTTCGAGCGCGGCTATCGTTCCGCTTGCATTATCATCGGCGCCGGGCGCCTGATTGAGATTGCTCGAATACGAATCAAGATGTCCGCCGACAATAATTTCCAATCCGGGATTTACCGTTCCGGGAATCGTCGCAATGATATTTTTCTGCCACGTACTGTTGTACTGAAAACTATCCATCACAACGTCGGCAATTCCGGTTTCAATGTAACGATTTCTCAACCAGCGAAACACGCTGTCGCGATTCGCGTTCGTACAGTAGCGCGTCCCGAAATCCTGCATTTGTTGAATGTAGGAACGAATCGAGGAGTCGGCAACTTTTGCAATAATGGTATTTATCGGGTCGCTCGGATGCGGATTATCCCGCTTCATCGAAACTTCCGGCAACGGATTGAACGTCAACGGAATCGGTTCGATTTCAACAAGAGAATAATTTGCTTGCCGCAGTTTTTGAAATTCTTTCTCGCTTCCTTTCAGCAGATCGAATTCATCAGATTTGAACAGCACATCAACATCAAATTCTTGATACGCGCGCTCAAACGATTGTGCGCCTACCTTTGTAGAAATACCATACCGCGAACTCCACGGTCGCTCATCAAGTAGTTGGATGTTACTTCCTGAACGGGTGTATTTGTTCAGTGTTTGCCGCGACAATCCTGCAAAATAACATTCCGGAAAACGATGATACAATCGAACTTCATTTGGTTGATATTGAATCGCTTCCATTGCATCGGAGGTTGTGAGAAGAACGAGAACTTCATCGCTATGATACGATGAAGAAATTGATTGGGACAGAACAGGAAGTGGGATGATGAAGACGAAAAGAAGTACAAGGATTACCATGTTCGTTTTCCTGTTGTTTTGAATTATATGTGAAACTCTTATGTCATAGTTTGATAATGAAATATTATTACATCCGTTCAAACACTCCAATTGTTTTTGCATCAACGATGACATGTTCGTCAATTGCCTTTTTGAATTGTATCAATGAAGTGTGAACATCGAGATCTAGTTTTTCGATGCTGAGCGCGTACACCGTAACTTCATACCTGTGTGCGCCGGAACCTTTCGGCGGTTGCGGTCCGCCATAGCCAACAACGTCCCATGTGTTGTTCAACTCTTTCGCGCATGCCGGTATTTTACTCGATGCGGATGCGCCCTCCAAGAACGAATCTACGTCAGCAGGAATATTGATGACAAGCCAATGCACCCAGTTATTTGCAACCTGATGCAAATCAACAATTGAAATAGCAAACGACTTTGTTTCCTTCGGCACATGTATCCAAGAAAGAGGAAGTGAGATGTGTTTCCCGCCAAGCACGCCTGTGTTTGCATCCTTGGATGGAATCGCTTTCGAGTTTTCAAACGCGGATGATGTAACTGTGAACTTCTTGTTTTTCATTGTAAACCCTACAACAAATATTGTAAGAACCATAAACAATTGCAACTTCATTTTGTTTTCTCATCCTCCGGATACTCCATCACTCCATTACTCCTCATCTCAAATCCTGTGGTTTGAAAATTCAGAATGAGTATCCCCTCCTGACTGACTTTCACCCAATATCCTTTTGATGTTCGGAGTGAATCAGTGAACGTGTATCCAACGGTGTAACCGAAAAAGTTTGAAGTAAGAATTCCCGGCGGCTCTGTCATCACATCGTCAACGGAAAGCGGAGATGATAATGTTCCCAAAAGATTCCATCCTGCTTTCACAACTATCGTATCACGTCTCCGCAAGTATCCTATGAATGTAACATACGTATCGTTGGCGTACTTTATCCAGTATCCTTCGCCTTCTTTGAGCGTATCTACCACGACATATCCGCTGTCGCCATCGAACGTAAATGCCGAAGATGAAGCGGTCGGAAAAATAACCGATTTGCGCGGGTCAACCGGTGTAAACGGAAGTGAAACGAGACTCCAGTTCTTCAACAGTTTGTGTGTGTAGCGGGGCCAATAACCAAATCCGGTAACGGTTACCTGGTCCGGCATTCCGGCGTTGTGTGCGAAATTAATATGTCCGGTTTTCGAGCCATCTCCGGTGGGTGTAAATGTGATTGTAAAATTCATACTATCTCCGACAGCAATGCTTCCGCTTGATGGCGTGACAGTGAATTGAGGTAAATCTGAAACGACTGACGAGAATATCATCATCGCAAGTCCGTTGTTCTTCACTTTGATACTATCGGTTTTACTCTCTCCAACTTTCAATAATCCAAAAGCGAGACTCGACGGTGTCGCGAAAAATGCTTTTCCAAAATCTTTCAGTATCCAGTTGTTCGGGTCGAGTTGTACAGAAGTCGGGTCGTGCGTAAGCGAGACAGTAAACGATTGGACCTGTTGATTGTTAAACAAAGTAACTGTTGTATCCCATCCCGATGCGGAGAACGTAAAATCAATCGGCATGGTGAAAAAAGTTGGATTATTTGTCCCTGTTGCTTGATTTATATTTATCGTCACATCGTA
>JACPVN010000281.1 GCA_016191715.1 Ignavibacteriota bacterium
CAGGGTCTGGTTTGACGATGCCAGCCTGGTATTCGTGCCGTAAAGGCAGCGGTTGTCAACTCGAACAAAAAAACGCGGCCGCTTTCAAACGGCCGCGTTTTTGATTCGCTGATTCGTTGACTCGCTGACTCGCCGACTCGTTCTTATTCCCCCATCAACCACCCCATTATTCCTTTTTTCTTCTCCTCCGGCGGACGCGGCTTGGGAATCGAAATGAGGATCACGGTAATGTTATCGTGGCCGCCGCGCTCGTTGGCCTGCGCCACCAGTTTCTGTACGCCCGCTTTCAGGCTGGCGGCTTCCACGATGGTCTTGTGGATCTCATCCACCCAAACCATGTCGGTCAGGCCGTCGGAACACAGTAGCAGGATTTCTTCGGGTTGCAGGGTCAAACCCTGATTCTTGGTGGCCTGCACGCTATTTTCGTTGTCAGACAGTTTAAGGCGAAAGTCCACTTCGGGCAGTTTCAGCGAACCGAGGTAGCGGCGGATGACATGCACATTGGGATGCTCGCGCGCGTCCTCGGGTTTGATGACGGGAGTTTTTCCGATGACGCCTTCGCCTTCAACTTCTTTCATGTCGCCGCCGGAATCATGAATGTACCAATGTCGCCGGAGGAGTTTGACCGGTTCTTTACTCCGGTTTTCGATGCGAACGAAATACGCGAAGACAAACTTTCGTGCAAGAATATCCGATTGTCCGTCGAGGTAAATCGCACGGACGTTTACTTTTATATCTTCTGTTGTGGCTGTGTAAAGTGTCATTGAATATTGGAACAATATACATTGATAGTTGAAACGGTACAAAGGTACGAAATTTTGATGGGTTTTGAAATTTATCCGCTTCGTTCATGAAGTTACCGAAAATGATTGTTTCGTAAGGTCGAAAATTCATGACAATTCTCAAAGACCGGTCAAGGCAAATCCAGAAAATTCCTGAATGTCTTTTTCAAAAGCGTGTGAAAATGATACACGGCTTCTTCCATTTCAACGGAGAATCGTCCTTTGTCATACACAGAGGATTCAAGTCCGCGCTGAACATGCTCACAAATTTCAATGTCTTCCTGCTGAATATTTTCGCTGTACTCGATGTCGTTCTGAATTTTGGTCAATGCTTCTGACGAAGTGATGTCATCATAATAATAATCGAAAACAACAAGTGTTCTTCTGTGGGAGAGCGGAAGAATAATGTTTGTCTGCAATCTCCCTGGCAGAATATTGAGCATCATGTTCGGGAAAATAAAGTAATAGTACGCTTCACCTTTTCCTTTGCCGTAGATTGATTCATCCGAAACAAAAGGACTGTACTGAAGTGAATAATAGTCGAAAGTTTCCGTGACGTATTGCTGGCAATCGAGCAGTTTCGCTAACTCAGGATGAACGATGGGAATGTGGTATCCTTCAAGGAAATTATCAACATACACTTTCCAATTGCAATCAAGTTCATACTTCACCCGCTTATAAAATATTTTTGATTGAAGGTTGATGGGCGCAATCCGTTCAGAAATTCCATTGAGAATTGTTTGAAGTTTCATGGTAGAATTGGAACTGCATCGAACAAACACTAAACCATCCCATACATCAACTTCAACAGGAATCAAACCGTAATCCTTCTTGTCGAACAATTCTGCGCGGTCGAACCTGGGAACGCCGCGTAACATGCCGTCGAGCGTATAAGTCCAACCATGATATTTACATTGAAGCATGTGCGAGTTGCAATTCTCCGTTGCAATAGGTCCGCCCCGATGACGACACACGTTGTGAAATCCTCTCAGCACATTATCTTTTCCCCGCACAACAATGAGCGGATGACCTGCAATGTTTGCAATAAGTTGGTCGCCGACTTTTTCCACCTGCGAGACATGTCCGACATATTGCCACTGTTGATTAAACAAACATTGCTTCTCAATCTCTACCATTTCCGGGCGTGTGTACCAACTCGAAGGAATCGTTTCAGACCGTTCGATGGGGATAATGGAAAGATTTTGTTCAACAAAATCTAAAGAGGTGAAAGACTCAGTGGGAACGTGTGGCTTTGAATGCATAAAGAACAATGGGATTCATGATTGATTTTCTTGTCCGCCTGCCAAGGGCATGCCTTCGGCATTTGGCGGAGATGGAAAGAAGGTAAGGAAACTGTGGGGAAGGTGCAAAGATGCTTGCTTTTCCTTCTTTATTCCTGTATCTTTTTCGCCATTGAATCTTACATCCAAGTTCAACCGTAAGACTCTGAGTCTCCGTGGTTTATACGGTCACTGAGTCCCCTCAATTTCTCTCTAAACTTCAAAGGAAATTTTATGAAGCCTTTTACTATGCAATCCTTTAATCAGGTGATTGCAGTTTTTGTTCTTTTATGTTTGATGCAAACCGTGATGCTTGCTCAAACAGAACCGCCGGTCGGAATCAGGCAAAATACACCAACGGTTCACGCATTTACAAATGCAAAGATTGTCACCGCACCCGGAAAAGTTATTGACAAAGGAACGCTCGTCATTCGCGATGGAA
>JACPVN010000298.1 GCA_016191715.1 Ignavibacteriota bacterium
ATAAAATGCAAGCAACGTTGCGGCTGGCGCGTTAATCGTCATAGAAGTCGAAATGTCAGCAAGAGAAATTCCCTTGAAGAGAATTTCCATATCAGCGAGCGAACTGATTGCGACGCCGCAGATTCCCACTTCACCAACTGCAAGATGGTCGTCAGCGTCACGTCCCATCAATGTCGGCAAATCAAACGCAACGGAAAGTCCGTTTTGTCCGTGCTTGAGCAAATAATGATAACGCTCGTTTGTTTCTTCCGGCGCGCCGAAGCCGGCAAACTGACGCATCGTCCACAACCTGCCGCGATACATGTTGGGATGAATTCCGCGTGTGTAGGGAAACTCGCCGGGGAAACCGATGTCGTTGAGATAATCAATATGAGCAATGTCGTCGGGTGTGTACAACATCTCAATCGGTTCACCGGAGACTGTTGTAAATTTTACCTGACGCGAAGAAGTAGCCGCCGCCTTTGCCGCCCACTTCTGTTTTTCAAATTGAATATCTTCGGTATTGTTGCTCATGATTTGATATTAAGGTGATAAACTTCGATGTCAAAATACAAATTCTGTTGTCGCTGTGCAAAGCAAGAATGGCTGTTACTTCCCTTGAAAATTCGGTTTCCGTTTTTCCATAAAGGCGCCGATTCCTTCCTTTGCATCGCCCGTACTGCACGCTTCACCGAACAATCCTGCTTCAACTTGCAGACCTTCGTTGAGTGATGTTTCCAAACTCGCATTGATTGCTTTCAATGACATCCGCACAGCAAGTTGACCTTTACTAAGAATTGATTTTGCCATCGCTTCACATGTTGGAATTAATTCTGCAAGCGGAACTACTTTGTTCACAAGTCCGATGCGAAGCGCTTCCTGTGCATCTATTGGATTTCCTGTAAGAATCAATTCGGCGGCTTTGCCAACTCCGACAAGACGGGAAAGTCGTTGGGTTCCGCCGTAGCCGGGAATGACTCCAAGATTCACTTCCGGTTGACCGAACTTTGCATTCTCCGATGCGATGCGAATATGACAAGCAAGTGCAAGTTCGCAACCGCCGCCAAGTGCGTATCCATTTACTGCCGCGATGACAGGTTTGCCAAGATGTTGAATTAAATCAAAAATAGATTGTCCGCCGGAGGCAAATTCTTTTCCGCTTTCCGCATCGAGAGAAAGAAGTTCGGTAATGTCAGTTCCGGCAACGAACGCTTTCTCACCCGCACCGGTGAGAATGACGACATCAATTTCAGGATTTGATTTGATGGAAATGAATACATCTTTCAACTCGTTCTTGCATTGAGCGTTTAATGCGTTTAACTTGTCGGGACGATTGATGGTGACGAACGCAATTCGTTCTTTTATTGTAATGAAAAGTGTAGTGTAGTCCATAGGAGATGTGTAATTTGGTGACAATTAAAAGACAAAATCAAAAAAGAAAACAATAAATGTTATCATAAATTGTAAATAATTTTTTATTCCTACATATATAAGGTGTTTTTTTTACTATATTTAGTACATGAATAAATCTGAACCTAAATATTTTGTTTATCTTACCAGTGATGCAGTCAAATCTTTAAAAGATTCTGCTCTATCTATTTTTATTGACGGGCGAAAAATTCGTTGTCTATCTGCTCAAGAGAATGGTTATTTTCTCAACATTGTTGCTGTACTTGAACATGACAAGTATGGCAATATATCACTTAATATTTCTATACCATTGAATTTTGTCCTTTACATTATTTCTGAGCACATAACATCTCCAAAAAAGAAAAAGACTCCAATGGGTTTTATACTTGAGAAGTTAGAAAACTAATTATCATTTTAGATGAACAGTGGCTTTCTCAAAGAACATCGAGGTATCTTTGATATTTGCCTCTAAATTTTGAATTAATCTTTTTAGAGTGTATTCCTATAGAATCGCGCGAGAATAGTTGTGAATATAAATATTAAAATCAGAACGAAAAGAATTATTAACCATATATTAAACGACCTGGTAGGTGCTCCGCAAATAGGACACCTTTCCGCTTGACTACTGATTGCTTTACCACATTCTCGACAATTTACCATTGCCATAATTGTATCTTCTATGTTGTTTATATGTTTTGTTTTAATTACCTGTATGTAAATCTACCTTAATATTTTCAAATATCTCACATCACAAATCGCATATCAAAGTCAAACAACTTCAACTCTGCTCTGGTCTCCAATCATAAACCGATGCACTCTCGGTTTTCCGGTCGCTTCAACAATTTCTGCTTCGTTGCCGAGCAAACTTCCTTCGATGCGAATCTTCACATCAATAACTTTGCATTGGTTAAGAAGAATACTGAATTCGACTTCTGAATTTTTGATGACTGACTCATCTCCGATAGAAGTGAACGGACCGACGTAACTGTTTTCGATGACTGCGTTTTTTCCGATGATTGCCGGACCGCGAACAACACTGTTGATAATCTTCGCCCCTTTTTCCAAAATTATTTTCCCGGCAACGGAAGAAGACTTGTCAACATTACCATCAATGCGCGGCTGAATGTTATCCAACACGAGACGATTCGCTTCGAGCAAGTCAACAGGTTTGCCTGTATCTTTCCACCAGCC
>JACPVN010000299.1 GCA_016191715.1 Ignavibacteriota bacterium
TGAGGCAAAATCCGTTGGATTATTTCTTTAATGATTTGACGCCTCAGCAATACAACAAGCAAGTCGCTTCAAAGTAATTGATGGTTTAATGAAAGAGTGAACCTTTTTCGTTGATGAACAGTTTTGTAATTGAATTTAGAAAGTTGAAAGGAAAACAATGATTTGGACAATGGAACTTGCATCCTATTTGGATGATGCACCATGGCCCGCAACAAAAGATGAACTAATGGATTATTCTATCCATACCGGCGCGCCGGTGGAAGTGATAGAAAATCTTCAGGAGTTGGAAGATTCGGAAGAACCGTACGAGAAGATGGAAGATATTTGGCCCGACTATCCGACAGACACAGATTATTTTTTCGGAGACGAAAGTGACGAATACTAAATTCGTCACTGCCGTAATTTGTTCTGTGTAACGGATAATACCATCAGAGAGTTCACTCCTAACCCATCCTTTGTATCTCGGAGGATGGGTTTTTTGTTTCATGATTTCAACGTGTTGACAGTTCAAAAAAATACTTCAGAGAAATCGTCGCGAGGATTGCTGGTTCGAGCCGCGCACTTTATTCTCTTTATGTTGACTTTGCTGAGTAATTATTTACCCGCTCAGGATGCTCAACCCGTTTCAATGTTTGAAATTACTGCTATAACATTTGAAGGAAACACTACGTTCGATGATGAACAGTTAGAGGAAGTAATTCGCACGAAAGAAACTCCCGGCGCTGTTTCAAAATTTTTCTATTCGGTTTTCGGAGAAAAACTTGGTTCAAAACCTGAATATCTTGACGAAATATTTCTTGAAGAAGATAAGGAACAATTAATTCTTTTCTACAAACATCATAGTTTCTTCAGCACGACCATCAATATTCAAACAACATTGGATACTGTAGATGAATCCTGCTCACTCGTTTTCAACGTTAGCGAAGGAAATCGCTCCTTCATTGATAGTCTTGAATATTTGGGCATTGACAGTATTGCATCTGATTTGAAAGAACAGATTACCTTTGAACCAATCATCACAAAGGGAATGGCGTACGAACCGCCGAAAGCTCAATCCGAAATTGCAAGAATATTGAATATACTTGCAGAGAACGGATACCCGCAGGCACGATTTGATAAAGAACGTTCCGGTGCGATACATCGTGCTTCGACAAACAATTTTCTCTTGACGATTTCAATCGTACCGGGAAAACGGTACGCCTTTGGCGATGTTACGGTTCATGTCGAACCGGCAAGGGAAGATATCGCTCCCGAACTTATTATCAGACAACTTGATTTTGAACAGGGAGAATTGTATAGCAAGCGGAAAACAATTTCAAGCGAACGTAGTTTGAACCGTCTTGATTTATTTGAATCTGTCCGTATTGACCATCCCCGTTTTTCCGATACATTACAGAGTACTTTGATTCCCTCTGATATATTTGTTCGACCGCGAGACCGCCACGAAATTTCTCCGGAACTGAGCGTTTCTGATGAAAACAATACATTCAACCTTGGACTCGGACTTGGTTACACCAATAGAAATTTCTTGGGAGACGCGCGGTTGTTTTCTATTCGCGCACGTGTTCGCGCTCAATCGTTGCTCGAATGGAACCTCGGAGATGTGGTGTTAAAAGGAAATGGACTCAGCGATGAATCGGTTATTGGCGCTGTTGAATTGCAATTTCAAATACAGCAACCTTACTTTTTTTCAAAACGACTTAACGGCTCATGGACTTCTTCCATCATTTCAGAAAAACAAATAGAATACAAACAATCAATTCTGAGGAACAAAATCGGTTTGAGTAATCAGTTTGCAATCTACACATACGGACTTGCAGAATGGACGCTTGAACGAGTCAGCCCTGAATTTGAGGATTCAACAAAAATTCCTCTGATATTTACTCTTCAGGAAAATCAAAAACAGTTCAACTCGATTTTGACTCTCACGCTTCAGCGGGACAAAACAAACGATATCTTTTCTCCGACTGAAGGTTTCTTCAACAGCATCACTGTTGAAGAATCAGGAATACTTCCGAAGGTTTTACCCTCTATTAAAGGTGACTTACCGTTCACGCAATATTACAAACTGATTCTGTTCGGCAGATGGTACGATGATTTAACGACGAGCAAGTTCAACATACTTGCAATGAAAGGGCGCGCAGGATATCAGGATAAATACGGTGATAGTTATTCGAGCGGAGTGAACATACCGTTGAACAGAAGATTCTTTGCAGGCGGGAGCGGAAGTGTTCGCGGTTGGCGGGCGAGAGACCTCGGTGCGATGCCTGATTCACTACTTCCGTTGGGCGGCAATTTTATCTTCGAAGGAAATCTTGAACTACGTATAAACCATCTTCGCGGGTTCGGTAAAGCATTATGGTTTGACCTTGACAACGTTTGGGGTGTCTATTATTTGGATTTCGGAAATGTGTGGAGCGACTTGAAAGATTTTACTCTAAAGGATTTAGCAGTTGCCGCAGGCATCGGCTTCAGATATGAAACGCTGTTCGGTCCGTTCCGGATTGATTACGGCTTCCGCATCTATGACCCGAAAGAACCGGCAGGTCATCAAACAATTTTTCAAAAACGTTTTTGGGGCGATGTCTTTTCCAATGGCGTCCTCCATTTCGGAATCGGTCATGCCTTCTAACTAAAAGACAATTAACAATTTGTAATTAACTATTCACAATTCACAATTCACAATTCACTAATCACAATTAACCAATCACCATTTAACCAATTAACCAAACCATGAGTTGGAATACAGTCATCGGGCAAGAGCGAGTAAAGAATCAAATCACAACTATTCTTGAACAGAACCGTCTCGCGCACGCATATCTTTTCACAGGTCCTGACGGAGTTGGAAAAGATGCATCAGCGATTGAACTTGCCAAAATCGTCAACTGTGAAAAACAGAAATCGGTTGCATGTGACAAATGTTCAAGTTGTCTTCAGGTGATTTCCCTTCAGCATCCGAACATTCATTTAATATTTTCTTTGCCGGCAGGAAAAGGTGAAACGTCAGAAGATTCGCCCATTGAAAAACTATCCAATGATGACATTCATGCACTTCAGGAACAGATTGAACTAAAGAGCAAAAATTTGTATTACGACATAGTCGTGGCAAAAGCGAACAGCATCAAAGTGAACAGCATCAGAGAATTGCGAAGAAAATCTTCCATGTCAACACTGACGAATGGAAAGAAAGTTTTCATCATTCTTGATGCAGAAAATCTGAGGGAAGAATCGGCGAATGCGATGTTGAAGACGTTGGAAGAACCGCAGGCGAACACGCTTATCATTCTCACATCATCGCATAGCGACCAACTCAAACCGACGATTATCTCACGTTGTCAGTTAGTGAAGTTTGATTACATATCCGAAGAAGAAATTAAGTCAGCGTTAATCAAGAACAAAGAGATGAAGGAAGTCGAGGCAGAAAGCATTGCTCGCATGGCGAACGGGAGTTATGCCCGAGCGTTAGAATTGCTCGAGAGTGATTTCCTTGAAATGCGGAAACTTGCTGTTGATGTTCTTCGCACGATGTTGTATCGTTCAAAAGAAGATTTATTCAAACTGATTGAACAAATTACGATGCAGTACGAGAGGCATGATGTGGAGCGATTGTTCGGTTTGATGCAATCATGGTTGCGCGATTCGATGTCGTTGCATAGCGGCAACGAACGTATCGTCAACGTGGATGATGAAGCGGCAATCAAAAAATTTTCAGCCGTTCACTCGAACGTCCAGTACGGAAATGTCTTCGAATCGCTCGAAAAGTCGGTTTCCCTTCTGAACAAAAATGTGTATATTCCGCTCGTTATGTTGAATCTGACGGCTGATTTACAACAGCATATTCTCAAACCAAATCTCAAACCCCGAAACTAACAGAGTCATCAGTGGAAAAACAGTTCAAGCGAATTCTCATCACTGCGGCGTTGCCGTACGCAAACGGAAAAATTCATCTCGGTCATCTTGCCGGCGCATATTTGCCGGCAGATATTTATGCACGCTTCCAACGCTCGAAGAAACGTGACGTACTTTTTATTTGCGGTTCTGATGAACATGGTGTTCCCATTACTATCTCCGCCGAAAATGAAAAGACAACTCCGCAAGCAGTGGTTGACCGTTACCACGCATTGAACAAAGAGGCGTTCGATAAGTTCGGGATGACGTTTGATAATTATTCCCGTACGTCATTGCCGTTGCATCATGAAACGGCGAAAGAGTTTTTTGTGAAGATGCACGAGGCGGGAATTCTCAAAGAAAAAAAAGAGAAACAACTGTTTGATGAGAAGGCACAGATGTTTTTACCTGACCGTTATGTTGAAGGAACATGTCCGAAATGCGGAAGCACGGAAGCGCGCGGCGACCAGTGTGAAAAATGCGGAACATTTCTCAGCCCTCTTGATTTAATCAATCCCAAAAGTAAAATCACAGGTGAGACTCCTACTGTTCGGGAAACGACGCATTGGTATTTTCCACTTGGCGCGTACCAGCATAAACTTGAACGGTTTGTTCGTGAAGCAAGCGAGAGGGACAGATGGAAAGATAACGTGCTTCAATATTGTCAGAGTTGGTTTAAGGAGGGTTTGCAGGATAGAGCAGTAACACGAGATTTGAATTGGGGTGTGCAGGTTCCAATCACAGGATTTGAAAATAAAGTTCTCTACGTCTGGTTTGATGCGGTGCTTGGCTACATTTCGGGAACGAAAGAATGGGCGAACTACGTCGGCAAGCCGGACAAATGGAAAGAGTATTGGCTTGATGATGCAACAAAATACATTGCATTTATCGGCAAGGACAACGTGGTGTTTCATTGCATCGTCTTTCCGGCGATGCTGATGGCATGGAACGAGAACAGCAAGGATAAATACATTTTCCCTGAGAATGTTCCGGCTAACGAATTCTTAAATTTTCAGGGACAGAAGTTCTCCAAGAGCCGGGGCTGGGGAATTGATGTTGATGAGTTTCTTGCCGAGTTTCCCGCTGATTCACTCCGCTACACCCTGACGATGAACTTACCAGAATCCCGCGATGCTGATTTTTACTGGAAAGATTTTCAGGCGCGGCACAATAATGAACTTGCAGATATTCTTGGTAACTTTGTCAACAGAACAGTGACGTTTGTTCAAACAAAATTCGGAGGTAAAGTTCCATCTGTACCAAATGCTAAATCGCTTTGGACGAAAGACGGTGAATCTTCTGATGAAGCATTAGCGAACCAACTAACTTCATGCAAGGAAAAAGCGGCAGAATATTTTGAACACTACAAATTCCGTGATGGTGTTTTAGAAGTGATGAACCTTGCACGCTATTGCAACAAGTATTTCAATGATAACACTCCGTGGAAAACCATCAAGGAAAATCCTGAGCGGTGTGCGTTGACAATTAATCTTTGTTTGCAGATGGTTCGCAACTTAGCAATTCTCGTTGAGCCGGTTATTCCCACAACATCAAACAAAATTTGGAAGATTCTCAATCTCGAAGGTTCGCCTTCGCAGGCAGGATGGAATGCTGTTTCATTGGATGGATTATCAGACAACCATCTTTTAGGCAAGCCGGAAATACTTTTTGCAAAAATTGAAGATGAAGTCATCGAGAAGCAAATCGCTAAACTTCCATCCCCGACTCAGGAAATCAAACCGCAAACCTCGAACCTCAAACCGACAATTAGCA
>JACPVN010000300.1 GCA_016191715.1 Ignavibacteriota bacterium
GACGTTCGTCGGAGACGGAAACAACGTCTGTCACTCGCTTATGCTTCTTGCGGCAAAACTCGGAATGAATTTCACAGCCGCAACACCGAAAGGATATGAGCCGAACAAAGAAGTCGTAAAGAAAGCGCAGAAGTTTGCAAAAGCATCAGGAGCAAAAATTGAAGTTGTCAACAATCCGAAAGAAGGAGTGAAGAAATCCGATGTCGTCTATACCGATGTATGGGCGAGCATGGGACAGGAATCGGAAAAAGATGAACGTGCGAAAATTTTCAAAGAGTTTCAGGTGAATGCAAAGTTGATGAACCTCGCGAAAGATTCAGCAATCTTCATGCACTGCTTGCCTGCGCACCGCGGCGAACAAGTGACTGATGAAGTAATGGACGGAAAGCAGTCGCGCATCTTTGATGAAGCGGAAAACCGTTTGCACACACAGAAAGCAATCCTGCACACACTGATGCACGGAGTGTAATGACTCAGTCGTTGTGTATCGCTATCGGCGGTAACTCGCTCATCCGCGCAGGGCAGAAAGGAACGATTCCCGAACAATTTGCAAACGCGCATCTCGCCGCCGCAGGAATTGCAGAACTTGCGGCGCGCGGGTATCATCTCGTGGTAACACACGGGAACGGTCCGCAAGTCGGAGCGCAGTTGCTTCGCTCGGAAGCCGGCTCGACGCAAACGTATTCGCTCCCGCTCGATATGTGCGATGCGATGACGCAGGGAGCAATCGGCTACATCATGCAGAACAGTTTGCAATCGAATCTGCGTGAGCGCGGAATCAATCTCCCCGTTGCAACAATCGTAACACAGGTAATGGTTGATAAAAATGACCCGGCGTTTCAGAAACCGACAAAGCCAATTGGTCCATTCTATTCAAAAGAAGTTGCTGAGAAAAAAGAACAAGAACTTGGATGGAAGATTGTGGAAGATGCGGCGCGCGGATACCGCCGCGTAGTTCCTTCGCCAAAGCCGCGCGGCATCATCGAACTTGATGCAATCCGCACCTGTGTTGATAACGGAATACTTGTCATTGCGTGCGGCGGCGGCGGAATTCCGGTTATCAGTGAGGATGGAACAATCACCGGAAAAGAAGCAGTGATTGATAAAGACCGCGCATCGGCTCTGCTCGCTTCGTTGTTGAAGTTGAAACGATTTTTGATTTCGACAGAAGTAGAACAAGTCTATTTGAATTTCAAGAAACCGAATCAGCAAGCAATCGGACAAATGACGGTAACGGAAGCGAAACAACATCTCGCTGACGGACATTTTGCAGAAGGAAGCATGAAGCCGAAGATTGAAGCGGCGGTTGAATTTATCGAAGCAGGGGGCGATGATGCCATCATTACCGACCCCGAACATCTCGTTGCCGCTGTTGATGGCAACGCAGGAACAAGAATTGTGAGAGAACTATGAAATTACAGCACGTGTACGAAGCACAACAATTTACACTCCCAAAACTGCTTGAGTTATTTAATCTTGCAGACGACATGGAACGCATCGTCAACCGAGGCGGAACGAAAGATTATCAAAGCAAAATCATGGCGTCGCTGTTTTACGAGCCATCAACAAGAACGAGATTTTCGTTCGAGAGCGCGATGCTGAGGTTAGGAGGAAGTGTGATCTCGACGGAACGCGCACAGGAATTTTCTTCTGTCATGCTCGGAGAATCGCTTGAAGATACGGTTCGTGTTGTCGGGAATTATTCTGATGTGATTGTGCTTCGTTCGAATGAAATCGGAGGAGCGAAACGCGCGGCAGAAGTTTCTTCCGTTCCAGTCATCAACGCAGGAGATGGAAAAGGGGGACAGCATCCGACACAAGCATTGCTTGATTTATATACAATCCACAAAGAAGTGAAAACTATTGACGGCGTAAAAGTCGCAATGGTCGGCAATCTTGCGGACGGAAGAACAGTTCGTTCACTTGCATATTTACTTGGAAAATTCGAGCGAGTGAAATTATATTTCGTCGCGCCTCCCGCTCTTCAGATGAAGCAGGATATTCTCGATTATCTTGCGCGGCACAACTGTTGGTTCACGCTTGAATCTGATTTGAAGAAGGTGTTGCCGGAAGTGGACGTTCTCTACGTTACGCGCATCGAACAGGAAGTGCTTGACCAGCACGAGAAAATCAACAGAGAAATTGCTTCATCCTTTTTCATCAATGCAGAAATGATGAAACTCCTCCGACCAAACGGACTTGTCATGCATCCGTTACCGCGTCTCAGCGAAATCGCTCCAGCGGTTGATGCAGACCCGCGCTCCGCGTACTTTCGTCAGACACGAAACGGTGTACTGATACGGATGGCGTTACTTGTTTCGTTATGGGAATAAATGCAAGCGCTAACCTTGCGAAGGTTTCACGTTTCGATACGCCCATATCATTCAATTAGCATCGAACTACTTAATGGCTATAACCTTCGCAAGGTTTTTGGTAAAATTCTCGGACAGTTTCATATGGATGATGAATGTCGAAGGAAGAATGAAGAAGTAAAGTCCCGGAACGAACTACGTTGTTTCTTCTTCTTTAACAGCGGGAAGCAGTTTCGGAGTCTGAACAACAATCTGAGTTCCTTTCCCGAGTGTTGAACCAATGGAGAACGTTCCTCCGATAAGTTCGGTGCGTTCCTTCATCGTTGCTAATCCTACCCCCGCGCTGTTGAGATGGGTAGAAAGCCGTTCCATGTCAACTCCAACTCCGTTATCAGAAATTATGACTGTGAGAAATGATTCGGTTTCCCTGCATTCAATCAGCACGTTGGTTGCCATCGAGTGTTTCTCGATGTTGTTGAGCGATTCCTGAACGATGCGAAACAAGGCAAGTTCAAGTTCCGGCGCCAAACGGTATTGCGGAAATCCCATTGGCTGAGTGCGGATGCGTGTGCGTGAACTGAAATCTTCCGACATGCTTCGAACAGCCGCGCCCAAACCGAAATCATCTAATGCGCTGGGACGGAGGTTGCGGGAAATCCACTGTATTTCTTTCATCGCATCCTTCAGCGGGTCAAGAATATGCGAGAGGTTTTTAATTCCGTTATTCAACACTGGAATTGCTTTTCGTTCGAGCGTTTCGATTTGCCCTTTCACATTAAAGAGAATCTGGTTGACTCCATCGTGCAATTCGCGTGAAAATCTTCTCCGCTCCGATTCCTGTGCATCAATAATTTTTCTCGGAATCTCCCGGAGGAGCGCTGCCGCCTGTTTGGGTTTCGTGACATCGGAAAGAATGAGCAAAGCCGCAGGGGTTCCACTGTATGTAATCGGTATGGTGGAAATTTCCGTGTCAATAAGTATTCCATCGAGTCGTTGGATTTTCAATTCCGTAACGGCGAGCGGTACCTGCCTGTTCGTAAACTGTTCGAGGAGCGAAACAGCATGGTTTCGTGATTCAACCTCAGTAATATCTATCAACGATTTTCCCAATACATCATTGAGCATCGGTGCGTTCAGGACATTGATAACTGCATCGTTGACATACGTAAAAACATTGTTGATAAGGACAGCGGTCGGAACCGGCGATTGTTCCACCATCTGCCGGAAACGTTCTTCACTTTCCTGAAGGATTTTAAATTTTTCTTCCTGAGAAGCGATGAATCGTTTCTGACTGTAAATCGTTATCGTAATAAATCCGATAGCGAGTGTAAGGAAGACAGCGGTGGCAATGGAGAAAATCCACCAGAATTCTGTTATTGTCGTTTGCATATATTGTTCCCCAGTGTTTTGATTATCATACATTCTTTTTTGAATAAATATTCCACGCTTAAATAAAGTCACTGATGTTACACAAATGCGAAAAACTACCTATGATGTAACCCCATCCATTAGGATGGGGAAACAAACTCTCAAGAAAACTTGGGCTTCAGCCCAGATAGCAGTGGCTAAAGCCACTTCGGAAGCTAAGAATTCTTTTCCCCCACGATAAATCGTGGGGTTAATACATAGATTTTTCATCCATGCGTAACATCAATTAAGTCACTACTATGTACATACATGCTGCTGTAATGTAATCCCCGAAAATATTCCGCGTTCCTCGTTGATGAGTCATCAGGGAACTCCTGAACGGACACACAGAAATCCTCCGGTAAAACAAAAATATCCGACGATGGAAATGATATTCCGGATTGCCCACACGAACATCAGTGTGCTCGGAGAAACGACAAGGAGTTGTCGGGCAAACAACAGCGCCGTTATCGTACTGACTGAAAAAAGAATCAATCCCGTTGACACCCAGAACGCCGGTTGCAGGACGAGCGGCGATGATGTATCGTGCATCGCATGAAAGAGCACCTGTAATCCAAGAATGATAAAAACGAAGAACGAAATCGGAAACAAGATGACGTCGAACGTTGTCCATGATTCCGAATTCAATAGTAAAAGGAGCCCTGAAACGAGCATAAATGCCGGAATAGAATAGCGGAGAAACGTACGTCGGGAAACGGAAGGAATCCAGGAGGTCAACACCCAGACAAAACATCCGTATCGAAACGGTGTTTCCACCTGCGTTAACCAATGATTGTTTTTTGAATTGAACGCAAGCCATACGCCAAGCGCCGAAGTCAGAAAATCGAAGAGAAAGAACCAGGTCAGGATTTTCATCTCCATCGGAAGAAGACGATACTTTTTGAAGCCAATGATGACAATACACAGTGTCGAGGTAATCCCGATGTATGCGAGGATGTCGAAGAGGATGGTGTTCATTGTTCTCTCATTGGCAACTCAGAGTAGTTCTTTCCCGGAAACCATTCCGTTCTCCGGCAGGCAATACGAGTGCAACGATATACAAACTATTCGCAATGAACGAACACGCCACCTGCAGATACCATGCATTTGTAATAAGTTCATAAGAAGCGGA
>JACPVN010000070.1 GCA_016191715.1 Ignavibacteriota bacterium
AATTGGTACGATGTCGAGATTCATCTTCATCAAGGAACAGAAGAGCGTGAATTTCAAACGGAAGCAATTGCATTTGAGTCTCGATTTAGTCTCTTCAGTACAGAAACCCAACACGAAGAGTCACATCATCATGAGGATGAAGAGAATGAATCAGCATTTGGCGCATCTATGTTGGTCGAATTAGAAAAAGGATTTCACGAACATCCGGACAATTACGAACTTCGACTGATTGTCGGAACAAATATCAATGAGTACACAGTTACAGGTAATCTTATCCTGCAAGGAAACTTCAATCAACAAATTGGCGGTGAACAGAAATTTGCATTTGGCTTGAGACGTTCTGTTTTCGAGACATTGTCTTTCGGATTTGAAGTTGATGGCACTATACAGCGTTTAACTTCTCTGACATTTACACCCGGTGTGTTCATCGGTTTATCAGATCAATTCGATGTAAAGTTAGGCGCGTCTATCAGGTCCTCTTCTTTCACGGAAGAAAATCAAATCCGTCTTGCGGCGGTCTATCAAATAAATTGAAGAATATGTAATGGTATGATTCTTCATTTCAACTTTATAACACCAGAATTTTATAGTAAAAGAGTAGTAGCATGAAAGAGATAGTGAAAATATCTTTAACCGTTGAGGTTGTTATGTTATCTGTATTCATTTTTTTTCTATCATCGGCTTGCTGGATTGGACTATGTGAGATATTGATGCATTACATTGATTTTTCAGATCGGATGGTACTCTCCATCCTGATTGCCGTTGTAGGAATGACGAGCATTGGTTCAGTACTTCTGCTTGTTTGGAAAAAAATACTCGCTCCGATGCAACTCATTAAACAGTACAACGTCCAGCAAATCAATGAATGTACATCAGATAATTGTGCAGTAATGCTGATTCCCGAGAAGCAGATGCAGACGGGTGAAATCGGTGATTTAATGAAGTCGCGTAATATGATGTTGAGACACCTCGAAAACATTTTGCGCGAACGTCAAGAGAACTATGAAAAGATCAAGAAACTCGAACAAATGAAGGAGGACCTTTCTCGCATGATCATTCATGATTTGAAAAACCCCCTGAGTGTCACACTTATGACGATGGAGCTCTTACAAAGGAAGAATAATCTCCCGAAGGATTACCAAAGACTCGTTCACCAAGCACTCAAGGGCGGGCAAGATATGAAGCGCATGATCCAAAATTTATTGGATATTAGCAGGATTGAAGAAGGAAAACTCGAACTCCACAGATTCCCGCTCGCAGTAGATCAATTCTTAGTGGAGGTGGTTACAGACATTCGCGAGAGTAACATGCTCGAAGAACGAACTCTTCACTTTACCAATCGGGCGCCTGAGTTACAAATAATTGTCGATCCCGACCTCTTGCACAGGGTGTTCATCAACATAATCAGCAACGCTATTAAGCATACCGCGTCAAACGGCTTTATTGAAATTCGGACTAACCTGAATATCAACCAGAATCAAGTCGAGATTTCAGTGTCTGATAACGGCAATGGAATTCCCAAAGAGTATCACCAAAAGATATTTGAAAAGTTTGAACAAGTGAATATCAAAGACCAAAAAAGCGGGAGCGGTCTCGGTCTTGCGTTCTGCAAGCTTGCCATCGAAACACACGGCGGGCGAATATGGGTTGAGAGCGAACAGGATAAGGGAAGTAGATTTTTCCTTGAACTACCTTTGACCATCACAAACCATGGGGAATTACAGAAAGAAAAGAAAAAAGAATATGTTGCTTAATCGTTTAGTCACAAGATTAATTGGTCTCGTTCTCGTGTACGGGACTCTTTGTCCGTTTGCTATATCACAGGACATCAAAGACGTGGTGCGACGAAGTTCTGATGGAGTCGTGATGCTACGGACGTATGGTCGTTTCGGAGAACTCATTGCACTTGGAAGCGCTTCAATGGTAAGGTCGGACGGTGTTCTGCTCACGAATGCTCATGTTATAGAGAAGGCGTTTCAGATTGAAGTAAAATTCCCAAATGGTGATTATCGCTCCGTTACGCATGTCATTCATGTCGAACCTGAAACCGATTTTGCAGTATTGAAGGTGGATACATCGAATGTGCAAACTCTCCCATTGGGAAATTCTGATTCTGTGCAGATTGGAGAACGTGTCGTCGCAATCGGAAATCCGCAGGGACTTGAGCATACAGTCTCAGATGGAATCATCAGCGCTGTGAGACTCACGAGTTTTGAACCGGGAACAATGCTTCAAACAACAGCCGCCATCTCACATGGAAGCAGCGGCGGCGCTTTGATCAACATGAAAGGAGAACTCATTGGAGTTATCACGTTTCTGATAGCCGGTCAAAATCTCAACTTTGCAATTCCAATCAATGCTATAAAATCATTCATCTCTGACACAACATGGATTGATTTGCAATTGTACGCGGAACAAGAGTTTCTTCGCAGTTCAGATTACTTCCTGCTCGGAGCGCGATGTACGTTGGGTGCGGCTGGACCCGAGGAATCTCTCCCTCTGTTTCAAAACGTGCTTGCCATGGATTCACTCAATACCAATGTTCGTATCGAACTTGCAGCGATCTATGAGGCGCTTCATGATACTGCACTATCCATCAACGAGTACATCGAAGTCATTCGATTGGAGCCGGAGAACTCGAAAGCTCACTTCGGGTTAGGTAAACATCTTGCGCTGCATGGACAGAAAGCGGAAGCATTACAAGAATACCAGATACTCAAAGGGTTAGATGATTTGAACGCTCAGCAACTCTTTTCATTGATTTATCCGCAAGGTATTGGAAAAGAGAGATGACTGAGCAGTATAGCAAGACTTTAGAATTGTCATCCAGCCGACAGTTCTTGGACAAGAACTTCCTTATTATGATGTATTCACGATGAACAAAGTATCATGAGTATTGAAATTGTTTTGATTATCTTGGTCGGAATTCTGTCGTATGCAAACGGTGCAAACGACATATCGAAAGGGATATCTACACTGGTTGGAAGTGGTGTGAGCGATGTTAAACGCGCCCTGCTCTGGGGAACTCTATGGACAACCGCCGGGACGCTTGTCGCTGCTCAATTCTCGACTGCGATGATGAAGACATTCGCTACCGGAATGATACTTTCCAATATTCCAATCACGGTCGTAATGCTTTCTGTCGTCATTGGAACTTCCATGTGGGTATGGTTTGCTACACGAACAGGGCTTCCGGTCTCCACCACTCATGCAATCACCGGCTCGATGATTGGCGTCATAATCCTTTCCGGTGGTCTTGCACACAGCGCTCCTATGTCGAACCTCATAGCAAAAATTATCACACCATTGCTAATAAGTCCAATCGCTGCCTTTGCACTTGCGTTTGCCTTCAACCAACTTTTCCACCGAAGGATTGAAAAGCTGAACGCGTCGTGTGTCTGTATGACGAAGAAACCCCTTGCGCGCATACCGGTGTTTGCCATTCAAACCTCCTCCAATAACACGCTCGTGCAGGGAATGAGTATGCAGGACGTTCCTGTGCAACTCACCCCCATTCATGGAACCGTCGAGGAATGTTCAAAGGCGGCAAGCGTCGTGGCTAAACTCGGGATCCTCGATGCGGCACATTATGTTTCCGCGGGTCTCACAAGTTTCGCACGTGGGTTGAATGACGCTCCCAAAATTATCCCTTTTCTCTTGCTTGCCCCGGCAATCAATGTAATTCCTCTGTACGGGTACATCTACATTGGAATTGCGATGGCGCTTGGAGGACTTGTTTCCGGGCTGCGTGTCATCCGCACGCTTTCCGAGCGCATAACATCGCTTTCTCATACAGATGGATTTCTCGCGAACATCATCACTTCATCTCTTGTCGGACTTGGGGCTTGGTTTGGTCTGCCAATGTCAACGACACACGTCTCGACAAGTTCAATCGTCGGTGCGGGAGTAAGTCAAAAGAAGACGGTTTCATGGAAAGTCATTCTTGAAATAGCCACAGCATGGGTCGTTACATTGCCGATATCGGCTTTCATTGCTGCCGTGACGGCAATCGTATTACAATATTTCATTTCATAATACCGTTAGAGAAAAATGCAACGCTTTGAAGAAACCATCTAACAATAATAGGATAAAAAGATTTATGAATGTTAAAAAGACATTAACTGAAATTCAGACTCAAGATGTTGAGCGAGCCGTCGCCGAACGTTACAGCGAAGCAGCACAGACGAGAGTTTTAGAACTGTGCTGCCCGGTGGAGTACAACCAAAAATATCTTGAGATCATCCCTAAAGAAATCCTGGAAAGGGATTACGCTTGCGGCGATCCGTCTCGATTCTTACGTGCAGGAGATCGTGTTCTTGACC
>JACPVN010000312.1 GCA_016191715.1 Ignavibacteriota bacterium
ACTACCGAGAATGTTATACGCTTTCGACCATGAATCACAGATCAGGAATATCATGTCACCAACGTTTGCATGCATCTTTTCTTTGATTGCATTGATGATTTCTTTTCCAAGAAATTTTTCACTCGGAGTTTCAACACCGTTTTCCGTTACTCGCATCCAAACCAAACCCCCTGCACCATTGCTCTTAGCAAAATCTGTCAGCACATCGAGTTGGTTACGAGTGTAGTTAGCACAACTGGGTGCAGTAAACCCCGCAACGACTCCCCCCTTTTTTATAGTTTCGCTAAAGACCTTAAATTCAGTCGTAGCAACAGTATCATTGATAGAGGTAAAAGTAAGTCCAAAACGTGTATCGGGTTTATCCGAGCCGTACATTTCCATTGCTTGCTTGTATGGAATTCTTGGGAATGGTAAAGGTACTTCAATGCCGTTTAGTTCTTTGAAGAAACGGTACATCAACCCTTCCACGATTTGATAAATTACTTCTTCATCTACAAATGACATCTCCACATCAATTTGTGTAAATTCCGGTTGACGGTCTGCACGCAAATCTTCATCACGGAAACATTTGACAATCTGGAAGTAACGGTCCATTCCGGCAACCATCAAAATTTGCTTATACGTTTGCGGCGATTGTGGCAAAGCATAGAATCTTCCGCGATGAATCCGGCTTGGTACTAAATAATCTCTTGCGCCTTCGGGTGTACTTTTCATCAGAATCGGAGTTTCGACTTCAATAAAGTTTTGTGAATCAAAGTAGTTTCTAGTGATGAGATACATTTTGTGCCGTGTAATGAGATTCCGTTGCATCACAGGACGGCGTAAATCAAGATAACGGTATTTCAGACGGACTTCTTCATTCACCTGCAATTGGTCTTCAATAGGAAAAGGAGTTGTATCTGCTTTGTTGAGAATTTCTAACTTCGTTGCCATGATGTCAATTTGACCTGTCGGCATTTGTTGATTTTCTGTTCCGCTCGGACGATGCTCAACAGTGCCGGTTACTGAAACAACAAACTCAGTTCGCAGTGAACCGGCAAGTTCATGAACCTGTGCATTTGTTTGTGGATTAAACACCACTTGCGTTTTACCATAACGGTCTCGTAAATCAACAAAGATAACACCCCCAAGATCGCGTCTTGTATCAACCCAACCAGTGAGTGTAACTGTTTTTCCAATATCGCTCACACGTAATTCTCCGCAGGTGTGAGTCCGTTTAGTAAAATTAATCAAAATATGCTCTGAATATTGATGATGAGATGTATGAGTCTGATCTATAAAAGTTAGTTATCAACCAAAAAGATATTGAAGACAAATTGAAATCGAAATCAAACATGCTATCATTATACTTTTTAGTTTCGACTTATATATGAAATAATAATGGTCGAGTTGAAACTCAACCTACAATATTACGCAGAAATATAGGAAAAATGGGACTGACTGACAAACACTTTTCGATTAAAACTCTCTGATAATTGTTCTACGGTTAATGTTATGAAAGTGGTATATTCGAAGACAAGAAGAACAATCGAACTCTAAAATAAAATTCTTTGCCATTATGATTAAAACTATTCCATCTGTGCTGTTACTGTTTATTCTTTTAATTTTACACGCTTCAACTTACTCTTCTGAAGATACAATTTTCATCGCTCAAACATTAGAAAAGTCAAAACTTACAGCAACTATTGACAGTTTATTGAATGATACGCTTTTTGCTCCGTCGTTCCTTGGTTTGAAAATTGTATCGCTGACTGATGGTAAAACTATCTACTCAAGAAACAGCCACAAATTATTTCATCCAGCTTCAAATATGAAGTTGCTGACAACTTCCACCGCATTGAACTTGCTTGACTCTTTTTTTCTGTTTCCTACTTCCGTTTCATTTGATGGCGAAATACAAAAGGGAGTTTTATATGGAAATCTCTATATCAAAGGTTCAGGTGATCCACTTTTTACAGTTAAAGATATTGACTCAATTGTTCAACGAATCAAACAAGCCGGAATTACTTCAATCAATGGAAATATAATTGGTGATGTAACTTCGATGGACGATGTATTTTGGGGAGAAGGTTGGATGTGGGATGATGAACCGGAATATTACGAAGCATTTATCTCTCCATTAACGGTCAATGGAAATTTTGTGACAGTGAAAGTCACACCGGGAAAATCTGTTGGAGATTCATTGTCAATCCAAATTGAACCGCCGACTTCATTTCTTCAAATCATGAAGAACGGAATTACTTCATATGATACAACAATCAAAGACATTCACGCGACACGACCAAAAAGGAATAATGTTATTACTGTAAGCGGAAGGATGTTTCCGAGAGACACAACACAAGAATTTGAGATAAGTGTTTGGCAACCGGAATTTTGGTTTCTTGATTTGATGAGAGAAAGATTGATTTTCTATGGAATTTCAGTGAACGGTAATATCAGTTTGGATACTGTAACATCTTCTACTCAATTTATGACAATTACTCATTCACTCGATTCTGTTCTTCATTTTATCAATAAACTAAGTGACAATTTAGCATCAGAACTTCTGTTGAAAGCAGTTGGAAGAAGTAAATTCGGTGAACCCGGGACTGCAAAGAAAGGATTAGATGTCGTGCTTGAATACTTGAGTTCAATTGGAGTTGATACTTCCCTTCTAATCCTGGCAGATGGCTCAGGACTTTCATTTTACAATCAGGTATCACCTGATGCATTGGTGAAGATTCTTGAACATCAATACAAATCAAAAACATTCAAAAGATTCTTGGAGAGTTTACCAACTGCCGGAGTAGATGGAACGCTCACGAATCGTTTGAAAGGGACAAAAGCAGAAAATAATCTCCGTGCAAAGACCGGTACAATTTCAAGTGTTAGTACATTGAGCGGTTACGTTACAACTGCAAATAATGAACTGCTTGCTTTCAGTTTTATGAGCAATCACTACCCGAAACAACTTCGCGATCTGAGAAAATTACAAGATTCAATTATTAAACTTCTTGCAAATGCCAAGTTGAAATAATATTCCTTTATTGTTTTTTTGTATTCACGTCAATATTCCCACCGGAGGTTTCCAATACGATTTCGTTACCACCTCCGTTGATTGTACCGCGAAGATTGTCATCTTTCAACTTTCCTTTGAACGGCAAATCGCATGAGACATTTCCACCAGTAGCGTCTGCGTCTATATCTCCCGAAATCGTGTCAGGC
>JACPVN010000313.1 GCA_016191715.1 Ignavibacteriota bacterium
CAACATAGAAAAATGTGTCTTTCATATAATTCTCCTTTTTAATACCAAGTTTGTATAAATAAATAGCAAATGCTGAAATTGTTCTCAGAACAATAAATCTTTTTTCCGAATGAAATTTTTTCTGTTCTCTTATTAATTCTTTTTTATGATCTGCATTCCCTATACCAATTAACAGCGCTTGTGTGCATCGTAGTGTTTTGCTCAGAAGATTTTCAACTAAATATTTCTTTTCATTTTCGTTGGCAAAAAACACGTCATATATATCACCCAGTGAACAACCTGCTACCGATGAGAAATCTTCTCCGCCTCGTATCCATTGTTTTTGCGTCAGGCGAACGAGATCAACAGGAAATGGACAGTTGGGCGTTAAGTTTATTAGTTTTGATTTATCATCATCAAGAAATGTTTTAATTATTGACGAAATATTTTCTTGTATAGCTGTTATCCTTTCTATCTCTTTACGGAAAAATGGAAGAGTACTATTAGGAATATTCTTTGAGGCTTCTCTCCAATATTCATCCGCTTTCTCAAGATCGGATATTGTATAAATTCGTTGTAGAGATACTTGAGTTCGTCCAGGATCTGCTTTCCGAAGCGCAAAGAGTCTGATGAGATCATTTGCTTTAATAAGCTTGTTTCCTTTTAATGCTTCAATAGCAACACTTGATATTGCTTCATAAGAGCTTTCGCTGAAATCATCCTTAGTTACACCGCCTAATAAATGTGCTTTGTTTGCATTAATATCTGGCTTACTTTCGAGATACACTATTAAGAACTCATCTTTATTCAAAGGATACCATGTTTTACCTTTACGGTCTTCATTTATTATTCCTTTAAGTGATCGTGAAATGTCGTCAGCTTCATCTCTGCCAACAGGAAATATTTCTGTGCTTATTTTTCCATATCGTTCCAAGCAGGGGATATTTTTTGTGGCTGAGAATAAATACGCCTTCCCAATCGGTAATGTTAGCTGTGGATATTTATCATCAATTAATATTTTGGGTTTGCCAGATAATCCACTTACACGGAGTGTTGATATTCCACTCGAAGAATCTTGTATATTAAATAAGCAGTTGATAACAAATGGTTCTAAACGAGGGCTCGCCACACGATTTAAATATTTATCAGCATCATCCCAATCATCAACATCAAATATTAAACGTACTTCGGCTCGGTATTCATTCTTATTTTTATCTTCCTTATTACCAATAAGAATATTTTCGATGAGTGAATACGGAATGTCGTTTTTTGAATCTTTTAAAGTCTTTAGAATCCCACCGAGGAAAGTATTGTAGTTATCTGCAAGTTGAAAACGAGTCATCAATTCGCTGAAGACATTAAAATCCTTATCTGTTGTTTTAAATAGTGGTTGCAATTCTTTAGTCCGTTTTTGAAGTCGTTGCAACCAGTTTATTTCCGTTTCAGTGATACTAAATTCCGTATTTTGATTAAAGAGTAACGTCCTTTTCTCCTGTTCATTATTTTTTAAATCTTTAAGATTTTTCCGAAGAGTATCATTCTTTTTAACATTCCATAAAGGACGCTGCAATTTGATCGCTGGAAAACTGTTGTGGTTTCCTTTTGTTATTGTCCACAACTTTATCATTTCTTGTTTATTCCTAAATTCAATTCTCGTCACTTGCCCTTTTTCATTGAGTCCGATTATTAAACCGTCGCTTTTACCTGGATTTGTTACATCACGATGTACTCGTGTAAAGGTCGACTTTCCAATCATCCCACATCGTTCAAGACTTTTATAAAGAGCATAACCTTCATTCAACATATTCAAGCACTCCTTTCTTTATCCAAACATCTTGTTTAAATGTCGGATCGTATTTATTTGGCGCACTGAAAACAGAAAAAAGCATTGAAGGAATTATTTGCTCAAAAGATTCTTCAACTTTTGTCTCTTCTCGAAATTTCCCGACATACGATGGGGTGAACTCATTCCATCCGAGACATGGAACGTGGTACCATCTTCCATTACGCAAACGCTTTTCAAATTTGTCTTGTAAGTAATGTAAATGGTTTGTTGTACGATCAATCGGTGCTCGTTCTCGTTCTTCAACTACACCATAAACACGATAGCAAACATTTGTAAGGATAGTTGCAAACAATTGAAAATTATCTGTCCCGCTTTTGCGTAAAGGTCCGTGATAATTATTTGTGTACCGGTGATAATGGATTGGCGCACATATCTCAACTTTTGTTGGTTTAATATATGCGCTCTTTAGTCTTGCAATAGATTCAAACATTCCCTTTGCCGCCGAATACGTTGGTGCAGGATATGAAACGGGCGTAGCACCTGTATCCGGTCTTGTAAACATTGCTGCAGGTCCAGCAATTTCAAATTGCACTTTGTAAAGGTCTTGTTGACTATTCATCGAAGTATTCTCTTTTTTTGTTCTTGAATTTGCTTTTTTAAAAGTAAACATTTTGCCTGTGGTACAATAGTATTCTTCATTCTACTCTTTCATCACGTTCAAATATGGCATCTGCCACTTCAAGTATGTTATCCCTTTGCGCCAAACAATATATTTTTCGTTGGCGCTTATGTAGTTCCGTTTTACTTTGTCCAATGTACAAAAAATCACACTTAAAAAACATTTTTTCTCCACGCGGCGCTCACATATTCAAAAACCCAAACTCAACCTACACCATCTATTACACTTCACCCCAGGCGCAACCTTTACGGTTGAGTTTCCAAATCGAAAACGCAGACATAAAGTCTGCGGCTACACGATAAAAGGACGTATGAGACATCCTCACGGGGGTGAGGTCGCGTGAGGTTCTCTTATTCCACCACAGGTCGAAAGTCGAATCCTGAGCGAAGTCGAAGGAATCCATTGCAGAACACTTCAGTGAACTGATAAAAAATCTCTGCTCTACTTCCCGCCCTTCACCTAACATCTACAAAATGTGTATTCCATATCGAATTCTCTCTCCAAAAAATCGAAATCCCATTTCAGCAACACAAATATTCCTTTTCACTACTCACTACTCACCAATCACAAAATACAGCGCGAACGGTGCAGTCCTTTCTGTCGTTCAGACAAAAAACACTACACCCTTGAAATTTTTTAATGCTGGATTTTTATGTTAGGCTGGTTAGACTAAATTTGAGGGATTAGCTCAAACACTCACTCCCTGAGTGTAACAACTTTTTTCGAGAAAATCAAACTTATTATTGTTCCCGCAGACAACAATTATTTATCCTCTACGTCGTAACTGCATACTCATACCGAAAAGTGTTATTGCGAGGAGCGAAGCGACGACCTACGGAAACTGTCCGAGAACCCCAACCGCTCGGTTCAGCGTCCCCGCTGAACCATCAAAACTATTCGCATTCAGCACCAAGCGCGGACGCTTGGTGGAGCACAGATAGTTCTCGGACAGTTTCACGGTCTCGTAGAGAAGCAATCCCGCACTCCGTTCTACGTTTGATAGCGAGATTGCTTCGCTACGCTCGCAATGGCAATTCGGCAATATGCTCATCAAAGAGCAAAGCCCGCCGTTCTGATATCTCAAAACGATGGGCTTAACTTTGGTAAGAATACTTCCTGAGTACTGAATACTCAACTACTCATCTACTCAACTACTCATCTCATCAATATCAACTTCTTCGTCTCGGTGAACGCGCCTGCCTGAAGTTGATAAAAGTATGCACCGGAAGGAAGGTACGATGCGTCAAACTCAACCACATGCTCTCCTTCTTCAAATGATTCGTTGTTCAGAAGTGTCGCAACTTCCTGACCGAGCAGGTTGTACACTTTCAAAGTCACCAATCCGAAATTGGCAATCCGAAATCCGAAATTCGTCGTCGGGTTGAACGGATTCGGATAATTCTGTTGCAAGGCAAACGTAGCCGGAACCTCATCCTCATCTTCTGAAAGTTCGTCTTCGATAAAGAGCATGTTCGAGGCAATCCCCGGAGTCGAGTGCATGTAGAGAACGTCCACAAGCCGTTTCACACCGGTAAGCCGTGTCGTTTTTGCAAAACTTATCGTGTCAAGTGTTCCGTCGGTTCGGAACGAGTTATTGATTGCGACAACAACATCATACATATCATCGAGTGTTGTCGTTGCATCGGCAAGCGGTAAACAACTCAGCATCGTGTCTGCTTTGGCGACAATCTGTTTTACCATAAATCCGTTGAAAAGATTACTTGCATCCGCCGTATCATTGTAGGTAAGTTCACCGAGACCAACCGGCATTTTTCCGGTCATACTTGAATACAAATTCAGTTTCAGCGCGAGCGCTTCAGCAAACAACGTATTGTTGTGTTTTGTCGGAGGCAGGTTGCGTTCACGATAGGTCATGAGTTCTCCGGAAGCAAGAACATCAAAACACCTCGGTCCCTGCGTGTGAAGAATCAAACCGGTGTCAACCTGTTTGCCGAATGATTTAATTACGTCTCCGTACTTCATGTGAACAACCGCGCCGCCGCCTCTCGGTCCCTGGGTAATGCCGATCCGTAATCCGCTCGGGAACGCTCCCTTTTTCTGACCGACACCAAACATTTCTTTCCCGACGTTGTGCAAGTTCGGTAACGGAATTCCTAAATGAATTCGTTTGTATTGTTGACGTAACACATACTTAAAATTATTCGATGCCCAGGCGTATTTGCTTGTGATGTATCTGCCGAACTCACCGATACCGGTAACATGAATTGTCTGTCCCTGTGTAAGTAGCGTAGAAAGATTTCCAGTGTAACTCTTTCCCGAAAACGAGACAAGCGTATCGAGAACGGTCGTTCCTTTTGTAATCACCCCTTGCACGTTCATATTGAACGCGAGGTGAAGTTGCCGTGTCGCGTCAGCCGTCAAATCAAATTCAAACAGTACTTTATCGTACCTTCGATTGATTGCGCGTCGCAATCCGCGCCCATCTACCGGTGTCGCCCAATCATGTGCCGTTGAAGTGCGGTACGATACTCCGTAAGAAGGTATCAAGGAAAAATATGCAGAGAGGGAATGATGCGCGATGACATTGGTAAATTCATACTCGGTCAATTCTCCGAGGTTGGTTCCGTCAACGACAACGCTATCTATGCGATGACCATGGTGCGGTGCAATCGAATACGCCTGACCACCGGAATAACTGATGACACTTGTTCCGACCGGAGTGAGGTCGCCATTACCGTATGTTGTTGCAACGATGGTGAGATATTGCCCGCTCCCGATGAGATTGAGTACGCGTGGCGAACGATAGGCATTATGGAGGAACGTAAGATTCCCCGGTTTCGCACCGGAAGAAGTAGGAGTAAATCGAACGATAAATTGTGCACTACCGCCAAACGGAACTGTTGTCCCGCCTTGCGGAATGACAACATATTCAGGATTATCCACACTGACAGACGAAATGACAAGTTCATCATTTCCCTGATTCACAACTGTTACCGTTTCTGCTTTTGTTGTGTGAACGGGAATATCACCGAAAAGTAAATTTGATTGAGAATTTCCAAACGCATCAAGTACAACGGTGAAATTGGCAAGCGATGTGTCGGTATATTCGTGCATCGTGCTGACATCCTGCGCGACAAATACTATGGATTCTGTTCCAAGCCAATCCTGAAGTGTTCGCTCAATACTCACAATGTTGTCGGCATTCTTACTGACAATTAATTTTCCCGCATTGATTTGGAACGGCGTGAGCGGCGCGCCAATCACTCCATTGGAAAGAAATTGCAACGATTCTTTCACAGGCAACAGACGTTGTGTTGTGGCGTCATAAAATTGAAATCGAAGTTGTTCGCCTTCGCTGTTTGCATAGACGGTAAGGAAATACAACCACGAATTACCGACTTGCATCGGGGAAGTTACTCCTCTCAATTCATTCCCTGAAAACACCGCGAGAAGGTTGTTTGCGCTTGCCGGAACTTTACTCAGCGAGAGAACACTTCCTGTTACTGTCATTGAATATTGAAAGTTACTCGGAATAATATTCCATGTCGGCGGTTGGTCTGGTTGTGCCGGTGGTTTGAAGGAATAACTCCACAGTACATTATCCCCGTCAATTTCTGTCAGAAAATTATCGAGGTCAAACGAAGCAAATGTTTCGCCTGGTGTGATTTCCTGAGAGAGAGATGTTGCAATCACCGGGCGATGGTCGAGCGGGATGATTGTAAACTGAGCCGTATCAACATCTGAAAGTTGATTTGTCGTGTTATCTCTTACTTGAAAAACCAATGGCGCACTTCCAATCCATTGCGCATTGCGCGGCGTAACCGTTACTTCATTGTTTCCATTGATACTCGTTGTATAATATGTGCTGTATCCCACTCCCCAAATTACTGTTTCACCGTCAAACTCCTGCAAATAATTATCAAGGTCAAACACGGTAAATGAATGTCCTTGTTCAATGGTTTGGTCGGGAATACCACTGACAACCGGTGAATGATCGGGCAACACAGAATAGACTGCGAAGTC
>JACPVN010000282.1 GCA_016191715.1 Ignavibacteriota bacterium
ATCCGGGCACACGCCATGAGAGAATGTTGCTTCCGAGTGTTCCATCACAAATTGTTCTACCTGTTGCCAGAATCCTTTATCGTCACGGATTTTTTTACACGAAGCGCAGATGGGAATCAGTCCTTTTAATGTCCTGATGTTTGCCAACGCTTCCTGTAAATCCAGCAGAAGTTTTTCACGCTCCTGTTCTGCGAGTTTCTGAGATGTAAAATCTTTGGATGTAGAAACAAAATGTACAATCGCTCCCTGATGGTCCTTTATCGGCGTGATTGTATGTTCGTCCCAATAAAGCTCCCCTGTTTTCCGTTTGTTGACAAATGTCGTTCTAAAAACATTTCCGGAAAGAATTGTTTCCCATAATGTTTGATAAAGCAGAATGTCATGTTTTCCGGACTTCAGAATCCGCGGAGTTCTACCGATTGCTTCGTCAGCCTGATACCCGGTCGTTTCGGTGAATGCCCGATTGACATATTCTATAATTCCCTCCCGATTAGTAATTACAATATTATCGGCAGTTTGTTCCACGGCGCTTGAGAGAATTTTTAATTGAATTTCTGTCCGCTTTCGCTCGGTGATATCACGGGAGAAAACAAAGAATCGTCCATCTTCGATATCTAAGTAATTAACACTGATTTCTACATCAACAAGGTTTCCATCTTTTCGTCGTTGCCGTGTTTCGAACCGGTCATAACCAACGGAACGGATTTTTTGAATGTGTGCGCGAATTTCATCCGGTTTTTCAATTGCTTCTACATTTGCAATACTCATGGAAAGTAACTCGTCGCGGGTGGCGCCTATCATGTTACAGTACGCATCGTTCACATCAAGGAATTTACCCCGAGCATCGGTAATTGCGAATCCATCCATCGCTGATTTTAAAATTGTTCGATATTCTAACTCTGCGCGTTTTCTGTCAGTGATATCTACGGTCGTCCCTTCAAATCCGATAATGTTCCCCGTGTCATCACGAATCGAGCGTGCATTTTCCGAAACCCAAATGATACTTCTATCCTTACGATATACCTGTGACTCGAATCCTGCGATGGAATCTGATTCCTGAAGTAATCGAATAAATTCAGCGCGCCGCGCAGGCTTGACATAAAATTGATGTTCAATATCGGTAAGAGCCGTAATCATTTCATCGGGGGAAGCATAACCAAACATACGCGCCAATGTCGGATTCACGATGAGGGATTTTCCCTCAATGCTGGTTTGGAAAATTCCGACCACAATGTTTTCAAAAATGCCCCGATATTTTTTTTCTGCAAGTCGTAAAGCATTTTCCGCGTTTTTACGTTCGGAAATATCTTCGACGGTGCCGATGTAGTACAAGAGTCCGCCCTTCTCATCATACACCGCTCGTGCGTTTTCAGACCAGCACGCTCTGCTTCTATCCTTTCGATAGACCTGATATTCAAACTTTTCGACAAATCCCTGTTTTTCCATCAATCGTTTGAACTCGTTTCGTTTATTCGGATTAACATATACTTGAGTTTCTATATCACTTCGGGATGCTATTAATTCCTCGGGAGTATCGTAACCATACATAAGCGCCATTGCAGGATTCACGCTGAGGTATTTCCCGTCCGGTGTCGTCTGGAAAATACCAACGATTGCTTCCTGAAAAATACTGCGGTACTTTTCTTTTGACTGTCGCAACGCATCTTCCGCTTTTTTTCGTTCTTCAATTTCTTGTAACAACGCCTTGTTCAATGTTGATAATTCACTCGTCCGTTCTTCCACCCGAAGTTCAAGTTCATCATGCGCACGTTGTAATTTCTCTTGTGATTGTTTGTCTCGTGCGATGTGTTGCACCATCGGGCGAAAAAGAAAAAGATAGAGTACGGGAGAAATAATAATCGTCAGTGAAATTGTATCAAGCAGTCCTTCATAAAAAAACGAATGTGATGGGATAAGATGCAACACATACATAATCATCGCCTCAGCAACAATAATCGAACCGGCAATAATGAGCAGGGAACGTAACGGAGATGGAATCTCGTTGGAAGGCGATGTCGGTAATGGAGATTTAGATGGCATGTTGATTTCGTTCACCTTTCGCACCGCTCATAATAGTATTAACTTTCTGATGATGTTCAACAAGAACCTCGCAGATAAGGTCGTATGCTTTCATCACCTTTGGATTGGAAATCCTATAGTATATATTGAGGCCATCACGACGCGTCTCAAGAATCCCGGCTTTTCTCATCATCGAGAGATGCTGGGAGACATTGGCTTTGGGAATTAACATCTTCCTCACAATTTCGCTGACGTTCAATTCGGTGTCTCTGAAGAGACTAAGAATCTCAAGTCGCTTATGATTTGAAAGAGTTTTACACATCTCGGCGTGGAGATGAAATAGTAGTGTACCGGAAATTGGAGTTTTCATAAAGAACAAGTTGCTTGAATTAGATTTTCTGCAATTAATATAGAAATCAACCTCCGATATTCAAACAGACGAGACCGGAATGTTCCGGAACCTCACAAAACAGTGATGGAAATCAGAGTTTTTCAGTTCCCCCGCGTTTTGTATATTGAACCATCAAATTCAACAGTTCTTTCACGAAGCAGGAAATTATACTATGTACGATATACTTATAGACCAAATCAAACAGGAAGTAACCAAACACGGAGTTCAGGAATTACGGACTCCTGAAGAAGTGGACACGCTTTTACAAAACCATAAAGGAACAATAATCATCTTTGTCAACTCTGTCTGCGGATGCGCAGGCGGTGTTGCGCGACCGGCGTTTGTTCAATCCATGCAACACACGGTAAAGCCCGATGTGTTTGCAACTGTCTTTGCCAGCGGCGACCGTGAAGCAACAGCGCGTGCCCGCGAATATTTTACCGGAATGCCTCCGTCATCTCCATCGTTCGCGTTGTTGAGAGATGGCAAACTCGTTCAAATGATTCATCGCTCTGAAATTGAAATCAGCGATGCAAACAATGTCGCGAAGATATTGGCAGATGCTTTTGAGAAGCATTGTCATTCTAAAAACTAAATACGAAAATACACAGCATATATCTCGAGGGAAAAATTACTTCAGAGTTGAAGTTACCTAAAGACCATTTTCGCATCACCGTAAACGGTGACGCTAATGTGATCAAGTCGTGTGAATCCGACTAAACAACCATTTACAGTCCCGTTTATTGGACGTGTAGAAGATAGCGTTGTCATTTATGGCAACGCGTTTATGTATTTGAGAACGAAATCTTTGTTTTGCATAACAACAGTGAAGAGTGTTCAACATACACGGAGTATGTTCCTTTGCAATCCTCTCAAGTTTTCTGTACCTTGTTTTCGTCCTCTTCGAACATTTGAAGAGGATTATGCTTTTTAATGGGTAAAACAAAGAATATTTGCATCTTCGGCTCGACCGGCTCTATTGGGAAAAACAGTCTCGAAGTGATTGCCCGGTTTCCTGAGCGTTTCCGTCCGACTTCTCTCACGACCAATTCAAACATTGCTCTGCTTGAAGAGCAAATTGCGCGGTTTAAGCCGGAGCGTGTTGCCGTATTGAATGAAACAGCGGCGGCTTCACTCAGACAACGACTTAACGGCTCGGTGGAATTGTTCATCGGCGAAGAGGGATTGCAGGAACTTGCACGAATTGAATCGAGCGACATCGTCATCAATTCGCTCGTCGGATTTGCAGGATTGAAGCCAACGATTGAAGCAATCAAACAGGGAAAAACAATTGCGCTTGCGAACAAGGAAACGCTTGTTGTCGCAGGCGAGTTGATCACTTCTCTAATAAAAGAACATAACGCCACGCTCGTTCCTGTGGATAGCGAACACAGCGCGATTCTTCAATGTTTATCAGGTGAGGACGTTCGGCATATTTCCAAATTGATTCTTACAGCGTCCGGCGGTCCGTTTCTTCATCTCGATAAATCGAAGTTTGAAACTATTCGGGTTGAGGATGCGTTGAAACATCCGAACTGGAACATGGGAAATAAAATCACGATTGACTCGGCAACGATGATGAACAAAGGTCTCGAAGTGATTGAAGCGCACTGGTTGTTCAATCTTCCGCCGGAAAAGATTGAAGTCGTGATTCATCCGCAATCCATTATTCATTCGATGGTGGAGTTTGTGGATGGCTCGGTGAAGGCGCAACTCGGAATTCCAGATATGAAAATTCCGATTCAATACGCGCTTACGTATCCCGAACGATTGCCGGCGCCGCACCCGCGTCTGGATTTTGCACAACTCCGCGAAATGACA
>JACPVN010000050.1 GCA_016191715.1 Ignavibacteriota bacterium
ACAGATGATTCATCAATTCGGATTGGATAATAAAGTAACGTACTGTGGTACTGTAGAATATGAAAAAATGATTGACTATTACCGTTGGGCTGATATTCTCCTCCATACTTCCCGTCATGAAGCGCAAGGGATGATTATTGTTGAAGCAGCGGCTTGTAGAGTCATCGCATGTGGAACGAAAGTCGGCTTGCTTTCTGACTTCTCACTTGACAAAGCCGTAACTGCTAATGTAGGCGATTATCAATCTTTAGCGTTTGAGGTACTCAAAATTCTCAACGACAAAGAAGGAATTGAGAAATTTAGAAAGTCCGCATTTGATTGGGCAACCGAGCATGATATAAATTGGAGCGCCAATACTATGAAATCGTTGTACAATAAATTCTTGTATATTGACTAAACTAAATCATGAAAACACCGTTTCGTACATTTGTTCTGTTTCTATTTGTTGCCTTTGCATTACTCATGGTATTTCAAATCGTCACATACAAATCTTCTTCTCTTTTTCACGATGAATTAATATTGGATACACATCTCGTTCGCGAACTTACACGACTTGCAACTACAGCACTGCAAAACAACGATGCGCCAATCTCCGCACTCGTTCTCTACAGGAATAAAATTATCGGAAGAGGTTTCAATACAGTTATTCGGGATTCAAATGCAGGTGGTCATGCGGAAGTAAATGCACTCTCAGACGTCTTACACAATTATACAAGAAAAGATTTTTCTTTACTTGACAGAGATTCGCTACTGCTTGTTTCGACGTATGAACCTTGTCTGATGTGCCGAGGTGCAATTTTGGAATATAATATCAGGCACGTTCAATTCTTAAAAGAGAAGCCCATTCTGCATTGGCTTAGAGAGGATTACAGGACATATCGTTATCAATGGAATCGAATGAAGGTAGATCCGGCAGAATTGCAAGATTCTCTTTTCCGTCTGCATCCTGATTATCTCGAAAAATAGCATGTTAAACTATAAAGCATATTTTAACACAATGACGAATCGGTGTTGGACATTACCGATTGTTATTTTGTATGTAACGGAAGGTTGTAATCTACAATGCCGGATGTGTTCATACCGGAAACCGTTGCCCGACGAACTTACACTTGATGAAATTCAAAAATTGGCTGACGAATTATTATCTTTTGGATTAAGGCATATAGTTTTCTCCGGCGGTGAACCGCTATTACGAAAAAACTTTCCGGACATCTGTCAGATATTTTCGCGAGTAAATATAAAGCAAACACTCCTTACTAACGGATTGCTGTTATCAAAACGGTATCAAGAAATTCAGTCGTATTTCCACGAAATAATTGTTTCGCTCGATGGTGCAACAGCAGACGTTCAGAATTCAATTCGTGGTGTTGATTCGTTTGATACGATACTTCAGGGTGTGAAGAAAGTTGTTTCATCAAATCAGCGTCCATTGATTTCCTTTCGTATCGTAATTCAGAAATCAAACTTCCGGCAAATGCCTATGATGATTGAACTTGCACGGTCGTTGAAGATTGATAGGATATCCTTTCTTGCCGTTGATGTTCGTTCAGTTGCCTATGGCAGATTAGAAACCGGAGAGACGATATCGGATAGTTCAGTCAATTTAAATCATGAAGAATGTTCTGAGTTTGAAGAAATTATCAAACAACTTTCGATTGATTATCAGAAGCAATTTGAAAACGGATTTATCAGTGAATCACCTGAGAAACTTCATCACCTCGCACAATATTTTAAGGCATTGATTAAGGAAGCGGAATTTCCCCGCAATCATTGCAACGCTCCGAACGTTTCGGCAGTTATTACTTCAACAGGCGATGTTCTCCCCTGTTACTTTCTGCCAAGTTACGGAAACATCAGGCAAAATATTCTTTCATCAATAGTCAACTCCGAATCCATTCGTCAAACGAGGAGCGAAGTAAAAGCATATACACTCAAACAATGCCAGCAATGCGTCTGCACGTTGCATGTACCTTTCAGAAATGCCTTGTTTGATAAATTCTAAGTTGCATTTTCATCTCATTTTTTGCATACTCAAACATCAAAAATGAAAACTCGTCTATGAAGAAAACAATTGTTCTTTACAATCCGCAAGCGCCGTACTACACTATGCCGTTACAGTTTCTCGCATTAGCATCGGTGATTGATAGAGATAAGTATGACGTAATTATTATTGACGCAAGAATTGAAAATAGCACAAGACATGCACACGATAAACTGAAAGAACTTTTACCTGATGCTTTCTGCCTCGGAGTTTCTGTCATTACCGGAACACCAATTAAAGATGCAGTTGAAGTTTCCAAACTTGCAAAGTCGGTCAACAAGAACATTCCTGTAGTTTGGGGCGGCTGGCATCCATCAATTCTCCCCGAACAATGTATGCGGGATGGCTACGCTGACTATTGTATTTTCGGTCAGGGTGAAATTACATTTCTTGAATTACTCGATGCCGTAGAATCATATTCAGGATTTGATAAGATTCTTGGTTTAGCATACCTTCAAGACAATCAGTACATCAAAAATGCTGAACGAAAGTTTCTCGACATTAATAACTTTCCCACTTACGATTACAGTCTCATTCCGGTTGAAACATACTTTAAACTTAAAGGCATCAAGCAAATTGATTTCTATTCTTCTCAAGGTTGTCCGTATCGTTGTGCATTTTGCGCTGACCCGTTTGTGTATAATCGTCGCTGGTCCGGTCTCAAAGGCTCACGGATGTTGAATGATGTGTTTGAAATTGTACGAA
>JACPVN010000283.1 GCA_016191715.1 Ignavibacteriota bacterium
CCTTCGTGTTCTTCGTGGTTAAAATAATCAATCATTTATCATTATTCAATCTTCTCTCCATTGAATTTTTCTCCACGATAGTCCATCTGACTGCAATAGAATTGCTCCAAGTTTATCCGTTCGATAAATCGTACATCCTACATCCCGGATTCTTTTCATCACAACCGGAGACGGGTGTTTGAATTTGTTTTTGTTTCCGACAGAAACAAGTGCAAACTTCGGAGTTACTCTTTCTAACAATTCTTCCGAACTGCTTGTGATACTTCCATGGTGTCCGACTTTGATAATATCGCTATCAAGAAAATTGCCGAACACGGAAACGATGTCTTGTTCTGCCGGTTCTTCAGCATCGCCACAGAGTACTATACTTGAATTTCCATAGACAAGTTTAAGTACAAGCGAATGATTGTTCAGATTTTCTTCTGTGGAATCATCAGGCGAAAATGGATGCAGAATATATAACCGCGCATTTGTATCAAGTACAACAACATCTCCGGCAAGAAGGTACTGTGATTTGATGTGTAATGAATCTGTCAGCCGGTCAATCTCTTTCACAAGTTTTGATTCACTCCTCGCACCACACTCGTAAATTGTTCCAACTTCAAACGTTCTCAGCAATGCAGGCGTAGCAGCAAGATGGTCGGCATGTGGGTGACTGATAAAAAGTGCGTCTATCTTATCAACTCCAATTCGTTTCAGGAACGGTACGATTGTTTTCGTTCCCGCATCTCTTTTGCTGTCAATCGGTCCGGCATCAACAAGAATTGTTTTCCCATTCGGAAGTTGAACGACGATAGCATCTCCCTGTCCGACATCAAGCATTGTTATTTTCAGAGATGGATTTGATTCTGCAAAGAGCGATGAATAAAGGACAACATTGCCTATCAGCAGAGCAGAAATTATTCCTAATCTTCTGACAAGAGGGCGATGAAATTCAAGCAAGAATAATATTACGGCTAACATGAGTATTGCTTCATAGAAACTAATATTCACTTCGACGACGCTGAACGGCAGGTTCCCGCCCCACTCAGTAAATTTAAGAAGTAGCCACGAACTTCCATACGCAGTCACAGCATAGACTGAACCAAGCCAACTTGAAATTGCGGCAGTAACGACAATCATACAGCCGAGTGCAAGAATCAAACCGGACAACGGAACCGCAAGCAAGTTCATTGCAATCCCGACGATAGAAATTTTATGAAAGTAATATGCGGTCAGAGGAAGTGTTCCGATAGTAGCGGCAAGTGAAACAGCAGTTGAAAGAAGAATGTACTTTCTGAAAAATGAATTTGCCCGAAATCGTTCCGGCAATTTATTGACAAGTTGTTCTAATTTCGGATAAATGTATGCGAGTGAAAGAACCGCAACGAATGAAAGTTGAAATCCAACATCAAACAGCCATCGCGAATCAACAAGTAGGATAACAAGAGCGGCAACACCAAGCGCATTGTACAAACTTGTTCGCTGTTCAAATATTTTCGCTCCGATAAATACACACGCCATGATGACGGCGCGAGTAACTGAAGCTTCCGCTCCTGTAAGAAAGATGAAAAAGATGAGACTGAGAACTGTAAGAATTCCAATCAGCATCCGGGGAAAACGAAAAAGCGAAAAGACCGACCAAAACATTACTGCAACCAAACCGACATTCAAACCGGAGACAGCGAGAATGTGCATCAAGCCCGCGTTGGTGAAGGCAAGTTTAATTGATGGGTCAATCTCGCTTCGTTCGCCAATCACCAAACCTTTTACAAGTTTCGCTTCCTCCCCACCGATGAGCGAATCCATTGTCATGCTTATCCATTCACGAAACGGATGAATCACTTCTGAAAGAATCCAAACACCTGTCCGCCCGCCTATTCGAATATTGCTATCGGCATTCACGTAACATTGACCGTAGATTCCTTGCAGTTTAAGATAGTTTCGATAATCAAACTCACCGGGGTTTCTTGCTCGCGGCGATCGTTTGAACATTCCTGTAAGTGCAACTGTTCTTCCGTACGAAAGATTTCTGATTGTTCGTTCCTCAACCTTTCCCTTTGGTAACGAGACAACTACATCGCCTTCCACCTTTAATCTTTGACCTACAACCTGAACAGTCTCAGCTTCAATACGAAGCGAGTAAAACGCTCCCTTCGAAACCGCACGTTCGTTCACAACTCCAATTATCGTTGTTTGAATTTCTTCTTCAGTGAGGAAACGCTCTAAGGAATTATCCGATTGATATTTTGCATCGAACGAGATTTTGAACATCCCGAACAA
>JACPVN010000332.1 GCA_016191715.1 Ignavibacteriota bacterium
TGATGGGCGACTATGCAGGCGGACGATGGGTGCTTGCAAATTTCAAGGGAATTATCGGTAAAGATACGATTCGTATTCTTGTAGAACGTTCGGCGTGCGGAGCGATGGAACTAACCGCTCGATGTTCGTTTGCAAGTTATCAAGAAGGCGAAGTTCCATCGTTCACAATTCAGTTACGGCGACCAAAGGGAGTAATGGAGAATTGGAGAAATGGAGTTTTGGAGTCGTGGAGTGATGGAGAATGTTCTGTTGAGATTCTGAATGAAAAGGGGAAGTCAATCGAAAAAAGAAGTGTTCCTCTTCAAGGCAAAGGAGAACTTCTCGTCGGGTATCTTACATCGAAACGCAATTCTTTTGCGCCGGGATTTTATCAAGTGCAAGTGAAACAGAATATTCGATTTCCGTATCTTGAGCAAGCAGAAATTCTTTCGTACACAACTGGGTTTTGGGTGTATGATAAGAAGTTGATGGAAAGCGGCAAGCAGTTCACGACAAATGAATCGTATCTGTTGAGAGAGGGAAAACCGTATCCCGTAACCGGAACATCGTACATGGGTTCGGATGTTCACCGGAAGTTTTTGTTCGAGCCGAATGTGTTCGTATGGGAGAATGATTTTGCGGAAATGAAATCGGAGGGAATCAACATGGTTCGAACAGGAATCTGGACGGCATGGAAAAATTATATGCTCGATGTCGGCGCGCCGACGGAAGGAGTGTTACGGGCAGTTGATGCGTTTCTTCTGACGGCGAAGAAGTATGACATTCCTGTCATCTTTACTTTCTTCGCATTCCTGCCGGAAATGTGGGGAGGAGAAAATCCGTATCTCGACCAGCGCTCAATCAATGCACAGAAAGAATTTATTGCCGGGTTTACTCATCGGTATCGAAACGTGAATGATATTATTTGGGATTTCATCAATGAACCGTCGTTCTGCAATCCGCAACAACTCTGGATGACACGACCGAGCGGTGACAAGTACGAAGTCGAAGCATGGAACAAATGGCTGAAGGAAAAATATCAAACAACTACTGATGAAGAGTTGACTGCGAAATTGCAGGAAGTGTATCGCTGTACGGCTGATGAAGCAATCACGCTTCCATCGCTGGATGATTTTGCAGATATGAATATCTTCAATGAACGACGGCCGGTGAAAGTTGTTGACTATCGTTTGTTTGCACAGGAGATGTTTAACAATTGGGTGAGGGAGATGACGAAAGCAATTCGCTCGAATGGAAATCCCCATCAACTCATTACCGTTGGACAAGATGAAGGAGGAACGTACGAGCGGCCGTCTCCACATTTCTTTGCAGATGTTACCGACTTCACTTGTTTACACAACTGGTGGTACAATGATGATTTGTTATGGGACAGCATCATAACGAAATCGCCCGGCAAGCCGAACTTGGTGGAAGAAACCGGCGTGATGTTTTATGAAAAGATGGACGGAAGCGCATGGCGAACAGAGCAGGAAGTTGCAAACTTGCTTGAACGAAAACTTGCCTTCTCTCTCGGTGCGAACGGTGCGGGTTTCATCGAATGGGTGTGGAATACCAACCCGTACATGAAGTCGGTTAACGAGGCGGCAATTGGCGCGCATCGTGCTGACGGAACAGCAAAGCCGGAACTTGAACCAATCATTAAGTACGCGAAGTTTTTTGCTGAGAATAAACATTTAATGACCGGCAGAGTTGATGAAGATGTGGTGATGGTGATTCCTCATTCACAAATGTTTTCGACAAGAAACTTTGCAACGGAAGCAACGCAGAAATGTGTTCGTGCGATGTGCTGTCATTGCCGCGTTCCGATGCGTGCGGTGTCGGAGTATAAGACTGAATCGCTGAAGAGTCCGCGGAAGTTGTTCATTGTTCCTTCACCTCGTACATTGAATGAACAAGCGTGGAAATCTCTTCTGAATTTTGCAGAGAATGGCGCAACGGTTCTCATTTCGGGAGTGATTGATGCTGATGACCATTGGGTTCCCGTTGAACGTGCGAAGCAACTTGGATTTTCTGTTTCCTCTCAACCAATCATGCAGGAAGAATTTTTGAATATTGACAGGAATGAAATTCAATTGAGTTTTCGCGGGAATAAGAGTCAGCGGCTTGAAAAAGCGGTTGTCGATCAAGGTGGACTCTCCCGAAATATCGGGACAAGTGGAGTCCACCTTATTCCACGAGGGAAAGGAAACATTATCTGGTCACCGCTTCCGGTAGAATTATCTGAGCAGATTCAAGCGACAGTAATCCTATATTCACTGGCACTCAAACAGGCAAATGTTGCTCAAATATTTTCATTAGAAGATGATGCGCCGGGCGTTTTGATTCTGCCAACAATCTTTTCCAATGCTGTCATGTACACGCTTGTATCTGAAACTGACAGAGATACAATTATCAAACTCAAGCATCTTGAAACAAAAACAAATATAGACGTTACCGTACCTGCACAACGAACTTCTATTGTCTTTGTGAACAGGAATGACGGAAAAATTATTTCGACTTTCTGATTAAAACAATTCTCTAAACTTCAACATCTTATGTAACCGCAGAGAACGCGAAGAAGACGCTAAGAGACGCAAAGAAAAAAAATCAACTTACTCAAATAATATGAACAGAAGAACTTTTATCAAAACAACATCGCTCGCTGGCGTAGCAGTAACCGCGACAAACGCGGCACATCTCACATCTCATATCGCACATCGGGAATTACAACTTTCACCCGCCACAGGCGGGCAAGCCACAAACAAATCACCGTTAGTCATAAACACATGGGATTACAAACAAATCGTTACCGAAACAGCATACCAAACAATGTCGAATGGCGGAAGTGTGCTTGATGCTGTCGAAAAAGCCGTGATGATTCCCGAAGCAGACCCGGAGATAACAAGTGTCGGCCGCGGTGGTTTCCCGGACAAAGACGGAAAAGTAACGCTCGATGCAAGCATTATGGATGGAAACGGCAATTGCGGCTCGGTAGTGTTTCTTGAACATATTCTTTACCCGGTTTCAGTTGCGCGATTAGTGATGGAAAAAACTCAGCATGTATATCTTGCAGGAGAAGGTGCGCTTCAGTTTGCATTACAAAACGGATTTGCCAAAGAAAATTTATTAACAGAAAAGGCAAAGAAGGAATATGAAAAATGGTTGCTCGAATCGAATGATGAATCAATAAAAAAGCGAAAGGAAAATCATGATACGATTGGTTTGATTGCGATGGATGCGAATGGCAACATGGCGGGTGCGTGCAGTTCGAGTGGCATGGCGTGGAAGATTCGCGGGCGTGTCGGCGATTCGCCCATCATCGGCGCGGGATTGTATGTTGATAATGAAGTCGGTGCGGCAACTGCAACGGGAATCGGTGAAGCAGTTATTAAAGTGTGCGGTAGTTTTCTGATTGTCGAACTGATGCGACAGGGAAAATCTCCTCAGGATGCGTGTCAGCTTGCGCTCGAACGGATTCTCCATAAACAGCCAAAATACAAAGTGGAAAACAATTTCCTTGTCGGTTTCTGTGCCTTCAACAAAGATGGTGAGCATGGAGGGTTTTGCTACAAGAAAGGATTTGAGTATTCGGTGTATAAGGAGGGGAAGTTTGAGGTGGTGAAATCGAAGTATTTGAAGGATTGATATAGGATTGACGATTTACGATTGAGTCATGGACGATTGATAATGAAGGAGAAAATTCAGTTAGAAATTTGTGTTGATTCCATAGAATCCGCTCTCGCCGCGCAGGAAGGCGGAGCTACTCGCGTAGAGTTGTGTAGTGATTTATCTTCTGAAGGAACAACGCCAAGTGCAGGGATGATTGCTCTTGCCCGAAAAGTTCTCACCATCGGATTGCATGTGATGATACGACCGAGAAGCGGAGATTTTTTTTACTCCGATGCTGAGTTTGAGGTGATGAAACGGGATATTGTAGCGGCAAAGCAATTTGGTGCTGATGCAGTTGTGTTTGGGATTTTAACGAAAAAATATGCAGTTGATATTGTACGAACGAAGGAGTTGGTCGAACTTGCCCGACCAATGAGTGTAACGTTTCATCGTGCGTTTGATGTTGTGCAAAATCCAATGCAGGCGTTGGAGGAGATTATTCAATGCGGATGTAACCGGCTACTCACATCCGGTCAGGCGAAAACTGTGGAGGAAGGATTGCCATTGTTGAAGCAACTTGTTCAACACGCAAACGGAAGAATTATCCTCGTGCCGGCAAGCGGAATTACTTCATCAAACATAAAGAAAATAATTGAGGAAACCGGTGTGAGTGAAATTCATGTAGGGGAAGGTGCGTGTGATGTTATCGAATATCCTGATGCAGAAATGTTTAATGCAAAACGGCAAGTGGTAAATGAGAAGAAAGTTCAGGATTTATGGAGATCCGTAATGGGCGAAGGAATGCGTAAATCAATATAAACGGGAGTTTAACTCAGTAATTTCTTCTCACAATGAGTCGTACGGTCTCATGTTGGGATTAATCTTGTGACGGCACATACATTTCCTCTTTTATTTTAATACTTTTCTTGGCATATTGATTGCCAACATACCAGACGATTTCGGGGAATAGGGATTTTATCAATTATCATACGATATAGTCCTATTCAAAATCAAATTCTTAATTCATCATTTATTTGTTCTAACTAATTATTATCAACATTATGAAACACGTTCTTTTTACTCTTTCCTTTGCTATGTTGCTTTTTGTCAGCGTTAGCATTTCACAGGTTCCGCGCTACATCACGCATCAGGGATTACTTACCGATGCAAGTGGCGCTCCTTTCGATACAACAATCAGCATGACCTTCCGGTTGTACACAGTATTGACCGGCGGAACTTCCCAATATTCTCAGGTGATAAACAATGTCGCTGTCGCAAGCGGCGTGTTTAATGTTACCATCGGACCGCTCTCCCTCGCGTTTGATAAACAATATTATCTTGAAGTGGAAGCAGGAAGCGATGTTCTCTCTCCCCGAAATCAATTAACAAGCGCGGCATACTCGTTAGGACCGTGGACGACGAACGGAAACGATTTGTATTATTCATTTGGCAATGTTGCCATTGGGACGACGACTCCGGGTTCAAAACTTGATATTCGTGGTAATGTGAGAATTGGTGACGGAAGTACGGCAGAACAAGATATACTGTTTTCTTCAGCGAATGGAAATTGGGAGGTTGGTACAAATAACAGCGGCAACGGAACAAGTTCAAATCAGTTTTATATTTTTGACGGCAGTAACAGTAGTTATATTATTACTGCTCAAAAAGGGACAGGCAACGTTGGTATCGGCACAAACTCTCCATCCTCAAAACTGACTGTGAACGGAAGTTTATCTTCCACATCACTTTCAACCGGTGCGATTACTGCAAGTTCATTATCTGTTTCAAGTTTTTCACCCTCAACCATGAGTGCAACCTCATGGATGCTTTCACCCACATATTATGTTTCGAATAGTTCAACCGCACTTATCCGTACCGGAAATACAGGAACGTATCAGGGAGCCGCGAATTTCAATTTTGGAGCGGGGGGGATGATCATGGAACAGGGCGTGTCCGAAGGTTCAGGAATCTACTGTGATGGAGATTATATGGCAATTTGGACTCCGGGTGACGCAGGGTTATTAAAAGTATATGATGAAGACGGAATGGTACTTCGATGGCAACTTGATGGAAGCGGTAACGCGTCCACAGTCAGCGATGCACGTTTGAAAGAGAATGTTTCTCAACTTTCCGGCGCACTTGATAAAGTTTCAAAACTTCGCGGCGTAGATTACAACTACAAGCACAATACGGAGGAACAAACGAAAATAGCGGCGGGCAAAATGAAGGTGAGTAAATCCAAGTCACTTGGTTTCATTGCGCAGGAACGTGAACAAATCGTACCGGAGGCAATAACAACAGACGAGACGACCGGTTACAAATCGGTTGCGTACGACATGATAATTCCGCTCCTCGTCGAAGCAATCAAAGAACAACAAAAAGAAATAAAAGAGTTACGCGCCTTAATGGAAAAGAAGTAAGCGCACGCTTCTTCTTTTCTGTTATTGATGTTGTACAGGTACAGTTGTACCGGTACACGCGTACTTATTTTCTCATAACTAAAAAGTGAAAGACTTATGAAAAACCTTTATTTCTTTTTGAGCATCAGTTTGGCGATTCTGCTACTGGCGTTCGATGGTTCGGCACAGACGTTCGTGCTGAAATCATTGGTGACGGCAAGCGGCGGAGGAAA
>JACPVN010000333.1 GCA_016191715.1 Ignavibacteriota bacterium
AGATGTTCTGAATGTTCCTGACGAAGTGGAACGATTGAGTATTCAGTATTCTTTTCCTGATTGGATGGTCAGGAGATTTCTCAATCAATACGGAGAAGAAACCGAATCATTGTTGAAAGGATTAAATAAAAGCGCACGAGCAACGTTGCGCGTGAATCTTCTCAAAGTATCACGCGAAGAATGTCAGAAGAAACTACTTGAAGAAAGTATTGAAAGCGAACAAACTCATTACTCTCCTGTTGGTTTGATTACGACGAAACGATTTAATCGTCAGGCATCGCCTGCGTTCAAACAAGGATTGTACGAATTTCAGGATGAAGGAAGTCAATTAATTTCTTTGCTCGCCGATGCAAAGCCCGGTCAGTTTGTCATTGATGCGTGTGCCGGCGGCGGCGGGAAAACAATGCACATAGTTGAAATAATGAAGGACAGCGGTAAAATCATTGCGATAGATATTGATGCAAAACGTATGGAAGGTTTGGAAATCCGGAAAACCCGCGCTCACATTCGTAACATTAAGTTGCTCACGGTTGATACTATCAATAGAAATGAATTAACAAATAAAGCAGACCTCGTACTTGTTGACGCGCCGTGTAGTGGAGTAGGTAGAATCCGCAGAAGCCCTGACATTAAACGACATCTGACAGAAACAATTGTTGATGCATATCCACAGAAGCAGAAAGAGATTCTCTTGAGCAATGCTGATTTTGTAAAACCGCGTAGTCGTTTGGTCTATGCAACCTGCTCACTCTTTAAAACTGAAAATGAAGATGTTGTACATTCATTCCTGAGTGAACGTAACGACTTCAAACTTATTTCTCCATCAGAAAGACTGCAACAACTCGGTATCGAACCAAGCAACGATGGTTTCGTTAGATTACTTCCTCATCGTTACCCGATGGATGGGTTTTTCATTGCCGTCATGGAACGAATCAACTAAGTGTTTGGTTGTTAGTTCGTTGCTTTGTAAATTTTGTTCGATTTATTCACAATTATTTTATTGACCCTGAAACTATGAAACTTAATTTTCTCATTCTCTCTATATTAGTCGTTTTGTTCGGATGCTCACCTTCGAGCGAGGAAACATTTAAAGAAGCACGGTCCGCAGAAGACCAAAAGAACTTCCCGTTCGCGCTTGAACGGTATGAACAAATCGTCAATGACGATACCCAAAGCGCGTATGCAGAAAGCTCTCAGTATCGCATTGCGCTGATTTACAATAACGAATTGCGCGAAGTAGAAAAAGCGGCTCGAGCATACAGAAAATTTTATTCTCTCTTTCCCAACAGCAAAGATGCACCGGTCTGTCTTTTTCTCTCCGGATTTCTTTACAATAATGATTTGAGAAAACAGGATAGCGCAAAAGCAATCTATGAAGAGTTCATGCAGAAATTTCCGAATCATGAATTATATACATCGGCAACGTTCGAACTTCAAACGATGGGAAAAGACCCGGGCGAATATCTTCACAGCGACACAACAACAGAAGTTGCACAATCCGAAGAATCGAAAGCAAAGTGACCACCACTCAACAATCTTATCGAAAATATTTACAACCGGAAGTTGTTGCCAAACTTTCCAACATGGAGCTTGTTGCGCGGCTTGTAGTCGAGGGATTCATCACGGGTTTGCATAAAAGTCCGTATCACGGTTTCAGTGTCGAGTTCGCCGAGCATCGTCAGTACATGCCGGGGGATGAAATCAAACATATTGATTGGAAAATTTTCGGACGAACCGACCGTTACTACATCAAACAGTTTGAAGAAGAAACAAACCTGAAAGCGTATTTGATTCTTGATTCAAGCCGTTCGATGGCGTTTAAGTCGGAAGGCAACATGACGAAGTTGGAATATGCCTCGTTCACCACTGCCGCGCTTGCGCAGTTGATGGTTCAACAACGGGACGCGGTCGGCTTGACTGTGTATGATGAAAAAGTTCAAACGCACATGCCGCCTCACGCGACAAAATCGTATTTGAAACAAATCCTGAAGCAGTTGGAATTGATTCAACCGAGTAACAAGACAAGTACTGCAGAGTCGTTGCATAACATTGCTGAACGAATTAAGCGACGCGGCTTGGTGATTATTCTGAGCGATTTGTTTGATGAGCCAAGTCAAGTGATGAGCGCGCTCAAACATTTCCGGCACAAGAAAAATGAAGTTATCGTCATGCAAGTGCTTGACCCGTTGGAACGAAGTTTCGCCTTTGGTCGCGATGCTGTCTTCAAAGATTTGGAAACAAATGAAGAACTGACAACCCAACCGTGGCATATTCAAAAAGCATATCAGGAATCAATGAAAAATTTTCTTGAGACCTACAAGCGCGAGTGCCGTGAGCATAACATTGATTACGTTTTGCTTGATACTTCGATGCCCTTTGATACTGCGTTGTTTTTGTACCTGAACAAGCGAATGAAACTTGGATAGTTCTCATCCAAAAGATTATCGAGTGCTTGATGTTGGTTGCGGTTTACG
>JACPVN010000324.1 GCA_016191715.1 Ignavibacteriota bacterium
AAAGTGTTATCTCCTTGGAGAAGGAAATTCAATCGCTTCGTTTGTATCTCGAGTTGGAGTCGTTGCGGTTTGATAACACGTTTGAATATCTGTTTGAGATTCATCCTGAATTGGAATCTCTGAATTATCAGGTTCCTGCTATGTTAATTCAGCCGTATGTTGAGAATGCAATCTGGCATGGCCTCCTTCATAAAGAAGGAGAGAGAAAGCTTCTTGTCTCACTTCAATTGAGTGATGAGATGTTGCAATGCATTATTGAAGATAACGGCATCGGGCGAAAGCGTGCGTCCGAAATCAGGAAATTGAGAAACAAAGAACATGAATCAAAAGGAATGACGGTTACACGTGAACGGCTTGAGATGATGAAGAAATCATCAAACAAGAATGCGAGCGTCAATATTGAAGATTTGATAGATACTTTTGGTAATCCTCTCGGAACAAGAGTGCAACTTCTTATTCCAATTCAAAGCTAACGTTGAGTTCTTCGCGACTTCTTCGCGTTCTATGCGGTTGACGAGATTTCAATTAACCACAGAGAACATAAAGAAGACGCAAAGGTCGCAGAGATGTGGAATTTTATTTTATCAACTTGAACTTGTAACTTACACCCGTGTTAAGAACGATAATTATAGATGATGAACCGAAAGGTAGAAGCGCTTTGCAACAGATGTTGCAAAAATTTTGTCCTTCGGTGGAAGTAGTGGACTTGGCAGAATCTGCTGAAGCGGGGAAGAAAGCAATTCAACAGCACAAGCCGGACTTGGTGTTCTTAGATGTTGAGATGCCGTTTCAGGATGGTTTTGAAATGTTGCAGAGTTTTGAGAAGATTGATTTCAAGGTTGTCTTCTGCACAGGGCATAATCATTATGCTATCAAAGCGATCCGGTTCAGTGCGCTTGATTACCTGATGAAGCCGATTGACATCAAAGAATTAAAAGCGGCAGTAGAAAAAGCGAATCGGGCTGTTCATCAAAAAAATCCGCACGAACAGTTTGATGTTTTTTTTCACAGTTTAAAAAATGTCTATGGAAAAATCGGGGTTCCGACACGGAACGGATTGCTCTTTGTAGAAATCAGTAACATCCTTCGATGTGAATCGGATAGCAACTACACACGCTTTTTTACAATCAACGGAGAGAAGCATCTTGCATCAAAAACATTAAAAGAATTTGAAGGATTGCTCACGGAATGTAATTTCGTCCGCGTACATCAATCGCACCTTGTCAATCTTAGTCAGATTAAAGAATATGTAAAAGGAGATGGTGGCTCGGTAATTCTTGTGGATGGAACGGAAGTTGAAGTTTCCCGAAAAAATAAAGACGTTCTGTTAAAGCGGTTGATGCAACACTGAGTAAGTAGTAGGTAATAGGTTGTAGTACCTCGGTTTTGATTGCAGGGGTGCAGGGTGTTGAGTGCATGGGAGATACAATTCGCCCGCGCGCTCTACACTCTACTCCTCACGTTTCAAATATAAATTAGCTGTAAACGAACTCCATCACTCCAAAACTCCACTAATTCAATCAACAGTGAGTGAGTTGGTTTTGCCCTTCTCTTTTTGTAGATTTGTCTCCATTAAAAATCAACTTGTAGAATTCAAATCAATTCAGAAACAATTCAGGAACGAATGACAATATTAGTCACCGGGGGCTGTGGATTTATCGGCAGTAACTTTGTTCGATACATGCTCGAACGACACCCCGATTATTCCATTATCAATTTTGATGCACTTACCTATGCAGGTAATCTTGAAAATTTAGCCGGAATCGAGAATAATCCTCAGTATCATTTTTTCAAAGGAGATATTTGCAAAAAGGAAGACGTGCTTTCTGCTGTGAAGAAATTCGGGATTGATACGATTGTGAACTTTGCCGCTGAATCTCATGTTGATAGAAGCATCTTAGGACCGGCAGTGTTTGTTCAAACCAACGTAGCGGGTACCGGAATTCTGCTTGATGTGGCTCGTGAGACCGGAATCAAGAAGTTTTTGCAAGTTTCAACTGACGAAGTCTATGGCTCACTTGGCGCTGAAGGAAAATTTTCAGAAACAACTCCGCTTCATCCGAACAGTCCGTATGCCGCATCAAAGACTTCAGCAGACCTACTTGCACTTGCGTATGAACATACATTCGGGTTACCTGTTGTCGTTACCCGATGTTCAAATAATTATGGTCCGTATCAATTTCCTGAAAAATTACTTCCGTTGATGATTGCAAACGCTCTCGAAAATAAACCGTTACCGGTGTATGGCAAAGGATTGAATGTTCGTGATTGGTTGTATGTAAATGACCATTGCGCGGCGATTGACGTTGCCCTTCACCAAGGAAAAATTGGTGAAGTGTATAACATCGGCGGAAACAATGAATGGAAAAATATTGACATCGTGAAGTTACTATTGAAAGAACTCGGCAAACCGGAAAGTCTCATCACCTATGTGAAAGACAGACCGGGGCACGACTTGCGGTATGCAATAGATGCAACAAAAATTCAGACAGAGTTAGGTTGGTCGCCCTCCATTACCTTTGAACAAGGAATTAGAATGACGATTGATTGGTATTTGAAAAATGAATCGTGGTGGAGACGTGTGATGAGCGGAGAGTATAAAGAGTATTATCGGAAGATGTATGATGAACGGTAATGACTTTTTTTTGTAAATCATACTTTCAATATATTCACCACATGAAAAAACTCTATCAACTAGAAATATTCTTTTTTTTTATTGTAAGCCAAATACTTTTCTCTTCAGTTCTCCTCGGCCAAAGCAAGCAATTGCCGGACGATATACTTGAGGAGTTAGAGAAAAAAAACTTATCCAAAAAAGAGAAAAACGCTCTACCAACATTGACAATTGCACTTGAAGGAACGATAAATCCGGACAGCTATATTGTTGGACCTTCCGATGTATTTTCGATTAACCTGTGGTTAAGTCCCCCGGTCTCCTACACACTTACAGTTACCCCTGAAGGGACAGTAATAATTCCTTCTATTTCTGAAATTCACATAGCGACAATGAGTCTCAACCATGCTAAAAAGAAAATCATAGCGGAGGTCAGAAAAAAATATATTAGTGGAGATGTTACCGTTACCCTTATAGTTCCTCGGTCGGTTGTAGTAACTGTAACAGGGAATGTACAAAATCAGGGGAAATACACGATTAATACGACGCAGAGGGCAGACATGGTAATCAAACAGGCAATCCCCTTAGAGAATGCATCTCAGCGTAATATTATTCTTTCTAGAAAAGATGGAACAAAGTGCAGGATCGATATTCAAATGTATTATGCAACTCAGGATGATAAATGGAATCCATATCTGCGTGAAGGTGACGTTATAGTTGTTCAACGTATTACAGATAATTTTTTTTCCGTTTATGGCGCTGTAAATCAACAAGGAAAATTTGAGTATATCGAAGGAGACAATCTCGCCGATGCAATTTCTTTAACCTTTGGATTTAGTATAAATGCAAAATCAGATGGTATTGAATTATATGTACTCGATTCAATGGCAAAAAGTATGACTGTTCGATACATAGATTTTCATGATTTCATAAGTGAAAATCGGGCAGAAATACAGATTGCTTCAGGGACATGTATTGTCGTAAGGAAAAAAATAGAAAACAGAAATAATTTCCGAGTACAAGTTCAAGGTGAAGTATTATATCCGGGGTATTATCCAATTACAAAAAACCAGACTCGACTTTCTGAAATTATTCAACAAGCAGGTGGGTTTACAGAGTTTGCCTCACTTAAATCTGCCGAATTGATTCATCAAACAGTGCAAATACGTGAGTTGGAAGTTGAACGATTACTGAGTTTACGTGGCGGTGCATCGGTTGAGGATAGTACAGATTATTTTTTAGAAACAGAGCTTCGCCTGAAAAAAGAAATTGTCAATGTAGATTTCGAAAAACTTTTTCTTCAAAATGATACTTTACAGGACATCATCCTTCAAACAGAAGATCAGATATACATTCCGTCAAAGAAGCAGACAATTTATGTTTTTGGTCAAGTTGTTTCGCCGGGACATATTCCCTACGTAAAGGGAAATGATTTCCGGTACTATATTTCCAAAGCCGGTGGATTTACAGAGAGAGCTCGTGAAGCAGATTTAAAAATTATTAAAGCGAGAACAAAACAATGGCTTGCACCTGACGAAACTGAAATCGAAGAAGGAGATTATATCTGGATTCCCAAAACTCCGGAACGGACTTTTGAATACTATGCGACTGTTGGAAGTCAGGTGGCGAGTGTGTTGGGGACAATACTTGCACTCGTAGTGACGTTGGGTGGTTTTAAATAATTCTTATTGCATAATCGATCTATGGTTTTTTCATTTCAGAACATACTTTCAGCTACCCGAAAGAGGATTACGCTGATTGTCTTGTTTGTAGTTTTTGCAACCACTATTGCAACCATCATTAGTTTTCTGTTAACACCTTATTACAAATCAACGATTTCTATTTATCGTACGTTAGATAATAAGGGAATGAATACATATTTAAAAGATTTGACTTCTCTTGGTTCTATGATGGGATTTAATATCGGTGGAGAGCAATCTCCCTTTTATATTCCGGACATAGTAAAAAGCAGGCGATTAAAAACAATGATGCTAGAATCATTATGGCAAACAAAGAAATTTGATACAAGGGTAACGCTTGTTAAGTATTGGAAAACGATGCAGAAAGACTCTCCGTTACAATGGTTTACTAATTATTTTCTCACGCGACAGACTGATTCGGTTAGAGCTGATTTTGAAACGGCAGTAGAGAAATTAAATGAATTAATAAAAGTAGAAGAGCAAGAATCCGGATTATTTGTTATTTCAGTCTGGGCAGAAGAACCGCAACTCGCTGCCGATATGGCTAACTTTATCGCCGAGTATATACGAGAATATATTGCTGAAAATACAACAATGTTGACCAGCAAAAATCGTCAGTTCATGGAAGAGAGATTGGCATTTGCACTTAAAGAGCTTACCGCCTCGGAAGACAAATTGACGGAATTCAGAAAAGTACATCCTATTACTCTTGATACCCCTGAACTACAGTTACAACGTGGCAGACTCACACGAGCGGTGGAAGTGAACCAACAAGTTTATATTACGTTACGACAACAATTTGAAATTGCTCGTATAGATGAACTCAGCGAACGGTCCGTTTTGAAAATATTGGACAGGGGAGAAGCGCCGTTGAAAAAGGAACGACCTCAACGTAGTCTTATCATTCTGGGTGCTTTTTTTGTTTCATATATATTCATCTTATATGTTTCGATTCTCTTAGAGAGAAAAAAACGATATGGCTCTCTCTAATGTCAAATCGTCCCTGAATATTTTTTCCCTTCTCCACCGGGACATTTTCTACAATGAGAAACTCACTTTCTTTTTTCTGATTATCTTAGCGCCTATTCAGGAACTCCCTCCACTTTCCTACGGGGGAACATTAGCGATTAAGTACTTCGTTGATTTGTTTTTCAT
>JACPVN010000325.1 GCA_016191715.1 Ignavibacteriota bacterium
CCGGAAAAAGAAACTAATTGCGGTGCCGGATATTTCACCCAATATCCTTTTCCAAAACTAAGCGTTTCTTTCTGTGCGTACCCGTTCTCGAATGTAAATGCGTTGGAAGAAGCGGCAGAGTACAGCGTACTTTTCCGAAAGTCACTTACCCGTAAAGGAACGGAAACCATGTTCCAGTTTGATTCAAGTCCGAAGTTGAAGGTTGTAGAAGTTCCGGAAATTTTTCTTGCGCCGGGAAGATATCCGCTCTCTGTCGAAAACGAACCACCGGACATTTTGGTAGCGATTGGGGTTCCGGCGGTAGTCATCAATCCATGCGTCCCACCGGTAGATTGAACGCCGCTACTTCCGATGTTTTTCCATGGATGATTGACCGGTTGTGCGATAGCAAATGATGTTGATAATATCAACAACACCGACAATATTTTTATAAACGATTTCATAGGAGTATCCCTTTCAGTTTACTTTAACTGACCAAGTGATTCGTCTCCGGATTTCATTAATCGGGTTGCCAATGATTGAACAAACTTTTCCAATTCTTCTATGCGTGCCTGAAGTGATTGGTTTTGCTTATTCAATTCCTGAATTGTTGCAAGTGCAATCCCTGCCGGATCAATTGTGGAAATTGACTTGTCATCATTCCCTAATCCAAACATCGCACGGAAATCCTGCGCCATCGGTCCGATATGCTTCACGTTGTTTTCTTCGCCTATGTAATTCCACATAGATATCGGAAGTGTAGAAAGTTTTTCAAGAAGAACTTTTCCATCAACCGGAACAAAATGTTCTTTCTTGTTTTTGTCTGATGAATTTGTCCATGTGCCTCCTGCTGTTAGATATGCGCCAGATGAAGTGTTAATAAGTTTGGCACTATCAAAGGGAGCTGAACCAGTTGTGTTTTGACCAATATACAAACCACCATCAGCTCTGAGCACCATCTGTCCTGATCCGCCCGAACTAATCGTATCATTTGATAGAGTCCATGTCATTGCAGTAATAACAGTTGAACCAACATGATTTGCTTTTGCATGTGTTCCTGCTGCTAAAGTATATCTTGCTTTTGCTTCATTCTCAGCGCCACCAGGAACAGTTGCGTACCAATCACTTGCAATATTTCCGGCTCCACCACCGATAGTCGAGTTAAGTTCAGAAGATAAATTATTATAACCGCCACTAACGACTGCGTTATCACCAGACGCAGTATTTCGGTTACCTCCACCGATAAAAGCATTAGTATTACTTGCTATATTTTTATTTCCTGCAACTACTGTCGCATGCGTACCACTTGTTTGATTATCCTTTCCTGCACCAATAAATGAATAATCTCCTAAAGCAGAATTTGAATCGCTTAATACTCCTCCACCGCCAGCGATAACAGAAAATTGCCCGCGTACGTAATTATTTTGACCGCCGCCTACAAAAGAGTAGGCACCGTTTGCTGTATTTGATTTTCCTCCTGCTATCACTGATCCTGAATCTGCTTCATTTCCTTCACCTCCAGCTATTGTAGATGCATAACCCACAGCAACATTTGAACTACCTCCACCGACAGTACCATAATTTTTCCCGGCAATATTCGTACTACCTCCACCGATTGAAGAAAAATCACCTTCAGTTTGATTTCCGGACCCTCCGACAATCGAAGAATAATATCCAGAAGCATTGTTGCCCGATGATGAACCACCACCGCCGCCGCCAATAAATGAATATTCTCCTGTTGCATGATTGTTTTCCCCTCCAACGACTGTGGCGAAATTTGTCATTTCGGTAGAATTAGAAATTCCGCCAGCTATAGTAATATATAATCCATAGCCTGTATTTCCATTTCCGCCGCCAACGGTAGCTCCCTCTTCATTAACAAAATTATCGAAACCTCCAGCAATAGTTGAGTATGTACCCGTCGCTTCATTAGTAAAACCCCCACCGATTGTTGAATAGTTTCCTGAGGCAGAATTAGAATCAGATGCTGAACTTCCGCCACCGCCACTTACCGTTGCATAATTTCCCGATGCTCGATTATTTGTTCCACCCGCAATCGCCCCTGTTCCCGTTGCTAAACTATTCGGTCCTAATAACGAACGGGAGTTGTGCGCATACGGCGAAGGAACTAACTCGGCTCGGGGAGAGAAAGCAGTCGGTGTCGTAATACTCGGTCCGGCAGTTGCAGTCATTTCCAAATACAACGGCTTTGTAAAAGCAATAAGCGGTGTAACGTTTCCGAGTGTTGCATTGAATGTTCCGGAAGTAACAGAAACAGATTGTGTTTCTGTCCACAGCGATGTTCCACCGGATAAGGAATCATAAAGATTGAATTGAAGAGTGTAAATTCCGTCAGTCACCGGAACTGATGACGAAGTAAGTAATCCCTGATAATTCATCTTATTCGGGATTTGAGCATCGCTCGACCTAATAAGGCAAGTAAGGCAAATGATGAAGAAGAAAAACTGTTTCATAAAAAATTCCTTTAATAGTTGATTGAGATGAACGAAAGTAGTGGTACACGACTACTGTTTGTAATGTTCACCTAAAAATACAGAAGAGGAATTTTATTACACCACATGAACATGTGGTTTTATGATTACAGTTTAAAATTTATTTTCCAGCGTGTCCCTTTTCCGGGAGAAGTATCTAACGAGAGATTTGCCCTGAGGAGAGCCGCGCGTGAATGGATATTCTTCAATCCGTTCCGTTCTGTCGTCAGTGAACTGTCGAAGCCAATTCCGTTATCATCAATCTGTAGAACGAGATATCCGGAATTATCTGTTTGAATTGAGACCGCAAGGATTTTTGCTTGAGAATGTTTGACCGCATTAGTAACAATTTCTTTGAAAATCAACCAGAGATTTTTTCTCTGTTCCATCGTCGGTTGTTTGATATTCAGTGATGTAGGAATATTTAAGTCATAAGCAATGGAACAGCTGTCGCAGGCGTCGGAAACGAAGCGTCGGAATTTGGAGAGAATTCTTTCCCAATTATCGTTTTCAATATTCAGTGACCAGATAATATCCTGCATCGAATCCTGAATTTCGGAAACACTTTCCTGAATCAAGGAGAGAAATCTGTTTGATTCAGGAGAGACGCTCGTTGATGAATCTTTTCTTACTGCCTGAGTGAAATACACAACGCCGCTCAGAGTTGTGCTTACTTCATCGTGCAAATCCTGTGCTATGCGCGTTCGTGTTCGTTCGATTTCCAACATTCGATTCATTCGATAACGATAAAAAGAATAGAGAAGGGAGAAGAATGTAATGATCGAAAGAGAGCGGAACCACCATGTCTGCCAGTAAGGAGGGAGGATAATAAGTTTGACAGAAGTTCCCGCTTCATTCCAGATTTCATCGTTGTTCGAACCTTTCACTCGGAATATATATTCTCCCGGGTCAAGATTTGTATAAGTGGCGGTACGTTTATTTTCTGAGTAAACCCATTCACGGTTGAATCCTTCCATCATGTATGCGTATTGATTTTTCATCGGTCGGCTGAAATTCAAAGCGGCAAATTCAAATGAAAAGATGTTTTCGTCATAGTTAAGAGTAATCGTTTTTATTTCGGAGATAGATGTATCGAGTTTTACTTCTTTATCGAATTTCCTGAATGATGTCAGAACAATCTGCGGCACAAACGGATTATCCCGGATCTCGCTCGGATAAAACCTGTTAAAGCCATTAATTCCCCCAAAAAACATTTCGCCCTCAGAACTTTGAAAGGACGCGCCGGCATTAAATTCATTACTCTGCAAACCATCCGTTCCATCATAATTCTTGAAAGTATTATTTCTTGGGTCAAAGCGGGATACTCCTAAATTTGTACTGAGCCAAAGGTAGCCGTGTTCATCTTCGAGGATTGCATACACAACATTATTCGGCAATCCATCAGATTCGGTAAAATGGATAAAGGTTTCGGTTGCAGGATCGAATTTATCAAATCCACTCCCGTATGTTCCAATCCACAGGGGCCGTTTGCCATCTATCTCAAGCCGGGATTCGTGAACACAATTCACCCAATTGTTAATTAAACTATTTGGATTTTTCGGGTTGTGCATGTATCGGCGGAAATTATTCCGCGAGGAATCCAAACTATGTAATCCACCGCCCGTCGAAATCCATAGCGTGCCGGTATGGTCTTCAGAAATTGAAGTGATGATTTCATGACTCAGACTGTTTGCATCATTCGGGTTATGGTGATATTGTCTGAATATTTTTCTCCCGGAATCAAGTATGGCTAATCCTCCCCATGTTCCAATCCAAAGAACACCGTTATGGTCTTCGTACAAAGATGTAATCCTGTTGTTACTCAAACTATTCGAATCAAGAACATCGTTGACGTAATGATGAAATTGATTTTTATGTTTGTCAAACATCATCAATCCCGAAACATCGGTTCCCAACCAGAGCATTCCGTATCGGTCTTCACGGATGACTTGAATTTGATTTCCACTCAGACTGTTCGGATTATTCTTATCCTGCCGGTAATGTTTGTATTGCTTTGTTGATTCATCAAATTCATCCAACCCGTCGTTCGTTCCTATCCATAACGCTCCTGATTTATCTTTGAATATTGACCAGATATAATTATTGAGAAGACTATTTTCATTGCCGGGAATATTTGCAACATGGAGAAATTTCTTCTTTGTCAGATCAATCTTCAGTATTCCATCTCCAAGTGTACCGAACCAAAGTCCGCTGGAACGATCTTCAAGTATGGATAATATCTTTACGTTTTTTATGCTTAATGGTAATTCTTGTGTCATGCCAACGCGGACAATCTCTTTATTTTTGAAATCATAAATATTGATACCACCTAAAGTTCCAATCCATAGAAGTGGGGAATCGGGGTATGTCGTTATCTCAAGGTCAAGTATTTCATCATAACTGAGTGAATGTGGATTCTTCGAATCGGAATAATAATGAGTAAACGTTTTGGTTTTTCTATCGAACCGATTGAGACCATTGCTACGGGTTCCTATCCAAAGGTTGTTTAGATGGTCTTCAACGATAGAAGAAGTGCTATTATCGCTGATGCTCTGTGGGTTTAACTCATCATGTACAAAATGTTCAAATGAATTGCGGGCAGGATTCAGTTTGTTCAATCCTCCGTTTGTCGTGCCGAGCCAAAGATTGTGTTCGACGTCTTCAAACAATGTAGTAACAATGTTACTGCTCAGACTTTTCGGTTCATTATCATCGTGAAGGTAACGTGTGAATTGATTCGTGAGCGGCTCAAACTTATTTATCCCTTCCGTTGTTCCAATCCAGATTGTGCCGCTGTGGTCTTCGAAAATAGTAATTACTTCGTTGCCGGTAAGACTGTGGGAGTCGGAAGAATCATGAATAAAATGTGTGAACTCGTTCGTGAGCGGGTCATAACGTTCCAGTCCGCCTCTGTTCGTCCCGATCCATATCTTATTCTTTGAATCTTCAAACAGGCAGTTGATATAATTCTGAGAAAGGGAATGAGAATCAAGAGGATTATTCCGGTAGATTGTAAAATCATATCCATCAAATTTATTTAGTCCATCCTGAGTGCCAATCCAGATAAATCCTTTGCTATCCTGAAGGAGGCATGTTACTGTATTTTGAGAAAGTCCTTGTTCATTTGTTATTTGTTCGAATTTGAATTCAGTTTGATGTTGACAATAACAAGCACTACTGTCCTGAATCACCGGGAGTGAAATAAGAATCATCAAGATGACTGAAATACCAGGCCTGTTCATAACTTGAGAAAGTAAACAAATTGATGTGAAAACAAAAACTGACTCATGTTGACTTCAAAAATGAAACAAACAAATTATTAACATGGGTTATGCATGACGGTGTTTGAGAATGAAAATACGAATATCAGAGTTTCCATACAGGAATGGCTCTGTATATCGTCAGTTATAAAACGTAAAGAGTGGAAATGTAATATGAGTTTGTGGATTAAGTACGCATCGATCTTTTCATTTATTATTTCTGAAAGTCTCAACTTCATCCAACTTTATGAAGTTGACTTCAACAGGTAAAAGATTTTGCTATATTACTCATGATGAAAAATTTGTTCAAACGATTCCACCATGAGTAAACAAATAAGCCCAATTCTTCTTGCCGCGAAGGATGTATCAGTTCATTACCGTGAACAGGTAGTATTGAAGAACGCGGAGATGAGCATTCATGAGGATGATAGAGTTGGACTTATCGGAACGAACGGCTCCGGCAAATCAACACTACTAAAAATACTTGCAGGAATTATGGAGCCGGACAGAGGAAATGTTTCCCGCCGACGCGATATTATGGTTGGATACTTATCACAGGACTTCCAACTTGACCCAACATTGACCGTGTATGAAAATATCAATGAAGGCGCGCATGATGTTCTTGATATTCTCAGAGAATACGAGTCACTTCACTACACTTCAGAGCGAAAGCATGTGCTCGAAGAACAAATCCATCACCGCGATGGATGGAATCTTGAAAACAGGATTGAAACAGTCATGCATTCACTGAATACGCCTGAAAAGAATCGCCCAATCACCACGCTTTCCGGCGGTGAAAAGCGGCGTGTGGCGTTGTGTAAGGCAATTATCTCCCGTCCTGATTTGCTGATTCTTGATGAGCCGACAAATCATTTAGATACTGAATCCATCGAATGGTTAGAAGAATTTTTGGAGAATTTTTCAGGAGCGTGTTTGTTTGTTACGCACGATAGATATTTCTTAGATGAAATTGCAACGCGCATCATCCAGCTTTCAGACGGCGAATGTTACTCGCATCTCGGCAATTATAATGATTTTATGCTCGATAAGATTGAGCGGGAAGCACAAATGGAAACCGAAGAGCGAAAAAGGAACATGTTTCTCCGAAGTGAACTCGAATGGGTGAGGAAGGGTCCGCGGGCGCGAAGAACAAAATCAAAAAGCAGACTCAGCAACTACTTTGAAATGGTGGAGAAAGGAGGATATCATGCGGAAGAAAATGTAGAGTTGGTTATTCCTCCGGCAACGAGATTAGGTTCCAAAATATTGAATCTGAAAAATATTGGAATGAGCATGGGAGAAAAAAAAATATTTGAAGGTCTGGATTTCAACTTCACTGACAAGCGAAAGTTGGGAATTATCGGACGAAACGGATTAGGGAAAACAACATTACTGAAAATTATTCTTGGAGAATTGAAAGCAGAGTCAGGTCATATCGAAGTCGGCAACCGAACAATCTTCAACTATGTTGACCAATCACGCATTGCTTTGAATGATAACAACACCGTGCTTGAGGAAATAGGAGAAGGGAATGAGTGGATTATGTTCGGGGATGAACAACTAACCGTGTGGAAATACCTTCGACGGTTTTTATTCACCGATGAACGGATGCACACGAAGATTGAAAAACTTTCCGGCGGAGAACGAAGCAGAATATTACTTGCCAAGATATTAAAAAACGGTGGAAACTTTTTAATCCTTGATGAACCGACAAACGATTTAGACCTTGTGACACTTCGAATTCTGGAAGAAGCGTTAATCGCTTTTGAAGGATGCGTTATCGCAGTCAGTCATGACAGATATTTTTTGAACCGAGTGTGTAATGGAATTTTCGCGTTTGAAGGGAACGGCTATGTTCATTTCAGCGAGGGCGATTATGATTACTATCTTGAAAAACGGAACAGAAGACTTGCAGAAGCGGCGCAATCAACTACTCAGAAGAATGAAGAGAACACTGCAAAACC
>JACPVN010000051.1 GCA_016191715.1 Ignavibacteriota bacterium
TTTCAAATGAAATCAATGGAACAAAGTCAAAAAAGAAATATACCGTTTAACAAACCTTTCGTTGACCAATCGGTTGCCGATTATCTACACAAGGTTTTTGATTCAGGAAAACTTTCGGGCGATGGAGTGTTTTGCAAAGAAGTTGAAACTGAATTGAAACGACTCTTCGGAATGAAACACGCGTTGCTCACAACATCATGCACACACGCAATGGAAATTGCAACGATGATTCTTGGTTTGCAACCGGGCGATGAAGTAATTCTCCCAAGTTTCACATTCGTTTCAACTGCGAATGCTGTGTTACGTGCTGGCGGGACTCCGGTGTTCTGTGAAATCAATGAGAAGACTTTTACGCTTGACCTAACGGATGTTGAGGAACGAATTACTAAAAAAACAAAAGCTATATTTCCTGTGCATTACGCAGGTATTTCGGCTGAGATGGATGAGATAATGAAGTTAGCTGAAGCGCATAACTTGTACATACTTGAAGATGCGGCACAAGGAGTGAACGCAAAGTATAAAGGAAAATACCTCGGCACGATTGGTCACATGGGCGCGTACAGTTTTCATGATACAAAAAATTATGTGAGTGGTGAAGGGGGCGCGTTCATTACCAACGATGAAGCAATTGCAAGACGTGGTGAGATAATCAGAGAGAAGGGAACAAATCGCGCAAACTTTCTGCGCGGCGAAGTGGATAAATACACTTGGGTTGATTGCGGTAGCAGTTATGTTCTGTCTGATATACTTGCGGCTGTGCTTCGTTGTCAGTTGGATAAACTTGAACAAATTCAACAGCGAAGGAAGCAGATTCACAATCTTTACATGGAAGGATTGAAAGAATTGGAACAGCGAGAGTTGATTCGGTTGCCAATCATTCCGGAATATTGTGAGTCGAATTATCATATCTTCTGCATTTTGTTGAGAGATGAAACCATGCGCAATCAATTGATGAAGAATCTTAAAGAAGCAGGTGTCGGTGCAACGTTTCATTATATCCCGTTACATTCTTCTCCGTATGCAATCGATTCACTCGGAACGAAGGAAGTGCGTTTACCTGTTACAGACAAAGTTGCAAGTACATTGCTTCGACTCCCAATCTATCCGCATCTTTCTGATGAAGATGTGAATTATGTCATTGAGAAAGTAAATGCGTTTTTCAAAGCTGAACATCAAACCACGAACCGACAACTGTAACACTAATTAATTGTCAATAGTGAACGGTGAATTGTCAATTGTCAACCAAAAATTAGAAACCACAAACTCGAAACTATTAACCAAAACATGTTTGTAGATTCACACGCACATTTATTTTTCAAAGACTTTGAAAACGATTTAGATGATGTCATCAAGCGGGCACAAGATGCAGGCGTTGAGTACATCATCAATCCCGGAACAGATATTCCTACGAGTAAGAAATCTATTGAACTTGCGGAGAAGTACGATATGATTTATGCTGGAGTCGGCTTCCATCCTCACGATGCATCAAAAGCAGATAACAAATCGCTCGAAGAAATCGAACGGCTTTCTCATCATCCGAAAGTTGTTGCCATTGGTGAAATTGGGTTGGATTATCATTACGATTTTGCACCGAGAGAGAAACAACGCGAAGTGTTTTCACAACAAATTGATATTGCCGTCAAACGAAATCTACCAATCATTATTCACAGCCGTGAGGCGGAAGAAGATACACTTCAAATCGTTGAAGAAAAGGTGAAAGCAAATCCTGAATGGAGAAAGAATTTAGTTCAGCCGCATAGTCGTTATCCTTCTCCGAAAGGTGTGTTTCACTGTTTTCCCGGTGATTCGAAAATGGCGTGGAAAGTTATTAACTGGGGATTTTATATCTCTCTTCCCGGGTTTGTAACATTTCCAAACAAACCAACCCGACCGAACTCAATGGTGGAAGTTGCACAGAATGTATCTGCCGAACATATCCTGCTTGAAACTGATAGTCCGTATCTTTCTCCTGCACCGTTCCGGGGAAAGCGGAACGAGCCGTCGAACATTCCATTCATCGCACAAAAGATTGCAGAGTTGCAAGGACTTTCAGTTGAAGATATCGGACGGGCAAGTAACTTTGGTGTCTTGAATTTATTCGGTGTTGGAAAATATCCTGAACCAACCATTGCTTACAAGTTGAAAAATTCTCTCTACCTCAACATTACAATTCGTTGTAATGCCGATTGTGTTTTTTGTGATAGGAAAGGGGAAGCAGTCATCAAGGGTCACAATTTGAAAATCGAAAAGGAACCGACAAGTAAGGAAGTAATTCAGGCAATCGGCGACCCGACCAAGTACAATGAAATTGTCTTCTGTGGTTTTGGAGAGCCGACAATTCGTTTTGATGTTGTGAAAGAAGTTTCTTCATGGGTGAAAAAGAATGGTGGAAAGGTTCGTCTCAACACTGATGGACACGGAAGTGTCATCAATCATCGAAACATTGTACCGGAACTTGTCGGACTTGTTGATTCGGTGTCCATCAGTTTAAACTCAATTGACCCGAAACAGTATGGAGAATTGATGCGACTTGATGGGCAAAAATATTTTCCGGCAATGATAGATTTTGCCAAAGAGTGTGTGAAGCACAAACTCGATACGACGATGACGATTGTTGAACTCGACGAAGTGGATGAGCAAAAAGCGCGGGAGTTTGTCGAGAAGGAAATCGGGGCGAAATTTCGGAATAGACCGTTTTTTTAATTCATACAAATGATTACATTTATTCAAAAAAACATCAGGCAATTTATGACGACATCAAAAGAAGAGCTACTTTCAATTGTAAATGGACTTCCTGAAACAATTGATATGGAAGAGTTTATGTATCAACTCTACCTACGAGAAAAATTAGATGCCGCTGAGAAGGATGTTCAAGCCGGGAGATTAATCAGCGACGAGCAAATGGGAAAGGAAGTTGAAGGTTGGTTCGCATCTCGTGGACAATAGAATCTAAGAAAGACCTTCAGCAAATTTATGAGTACATAGCGAAAGATTCGCCGCGCTATGCTCAAAAACAGATTGAAAAAATTCTGCTTTCTGTCAAACCCCTAAAACAATTCCCTTTACTCGGAAGGAAAGTCCCCGAGTTTCCTGAGCTACCTTATCGTGAATTACTCACCGGTAATTACAGGGTGATTTATCGGTTCGATGAAAATAACAATGTCAATCTGATTATGGGAGTGATTCACGTAAAGCGTCTTCTCACAGATATACCATAACACAATTGCAATTCAACATGAAAAAAATATTTTTTGTTTTTGTTCTGATTTTTAATCAATCATTGATACTTTCTCAAACAGATACGGAGATAATTCGAAACCGTCTTGAGAAGATTGACCAAATCCTCCGCATCCAAGATACACGCACGCCGCATGATGCAAGGTTGAAAGAGTTCCTGACAGACAAAGATCCGCTCATCAGAGAGCGTGCAACGCTTGCGTACGGCAGCATTCAGGATACTTCAGTGTTGCCGTTGTTGGTGACGAATATGTCTGATGAAAATGAAGACGTTGGATTTGCGGCTGTGTTTGCAATCGGACAAACCGCTTCGATGCTTTCTCGAAAAGGGAGAGAAACATTAGAGCATGAACTTATCTGGATTCGGCTTGACCGACTTCAATCAAAAAATAAAAAAGCATTCGACCGGATGATTGAGGAAATTGGAAAGTTCGGGACAGATGCGGCGTTAAAAGATTTGATGTTGCGGTTTGGTTCAGATAACAGTCATCAAGTGAATCTGCCGCTCGTCATGTCTATTGCCCGATTCGCGATTCGAAATATAGTGAGGGAAGATGCAACGCGGTATCTCGTGCGATTAGCAAAAGGAACAGAAGCCGTTCCGTGGCAGGTCGTTTATGCACTTCAACGAATTGGCAATAATCCGGAAATCAAAAATGAAATTGATAACCTGATGGTACTTTATCGTCATCAAGAGCCGCTCGTGCGAATGCATTTTGCTACACTGCTTGGAAAAATCAAAGATGAAAAATCGTCAGTCGGACCATTATTGAATTTGGCTGAGTTTGATTTGGATTGGCGAGTTCGTGTAAATGCGTTGAAGGCGCTTGCAAATTTCTCAACGCTTCTGAACGATAATATCGTAGAGGCATTTCGTCGTTCATTCTTTGATAAGAACGAATATGTCGGTTTGATAGCGCTCGAATATTTAGGAAATACAGATGCACGTGAGACGGAAGGAAGTAAAACGATTGTCGAGACTTTTACGGATTTGCGGAAGATTTCTCTCAATGAAGAGAATAGTTATCTCTGGCAATATCAAGCCACAGCCGCAAACACGCTTGCACGATTAAGCGGAACAACTGCAACGGACTACATTCGAGTCAACGCAAAACAGGATAACGTATTGCTATCGTATATGTTGAAGGCGCTTGGTGAGACAAGTAATAAAAAAGTAATTCCGATTGTTGAAGAATATTTATCAAATGAGCAACCAATGGTAGTTCGCTTTGCTTTAGAAGCATTGGATGCGTTAACGCATAAATCGCAAGATGATTCGCTTCGGGTTGAACAAACTTATCGTGCAGTTATTCGAGCGTTGCAAAGTAATGATGTCGCCTTGATTACTTCTGCCTCAGAAATATTAACCGACTCAATATTTCGTAAGCCGGAGTCAGTAGTGCTGTTGACGGACAAACTCTCTCGGCTTCGGGTTCCGGATGATGTTGAAGCGATGCAATCAATATGTGCAACACTTGGGAAATTGCAGGACGAACGTGCAATAGAAATGTTGGAAGAGATTATTAAAACTCCCGACCGTTCAGTTGCATTTGCGGCGGCAGATGCGTTGCAACAAATCACGGGAAAAGAGTACCGAAAAGAACTGCCTGAATGGATACAACCGTTGTGGACTGATTATGATTTCGATTATCTTCATGCGTTGCCGGAGACACTCAAAGTAAAGATGGAAACAAATCGTGGTGATGTGCAAATGGAATGGTATAAAAATAGAGCGCCCTTTACCGTGATGAGTTTTCTCAAACTCGCAACACAGAAAGGGTACTTTAGAGGATTATCGTTTCATCGGGTAGTGCCGAATTTTGTTATTCAAGGCGGCGACCCGCGCGGTGACGGGTGGGGAGGTCCGGGTTTTTCAATTCGTTCAGAATTTTCTCCGCTTTCGTTTGAAACCGGAATGTTGGGAATGGCTAGCGCCGGAAAAGATACAGAGGGTTCTCAATTTTTCATCATGCAATCTCCCGCGCCGCACTTGGACGGAAGATATACAATCTTCGGTCAAGTAGTTTCGGGGATGGATGTTGTCAATCGGATGAGAGTGGATGACAGAATTCTTGATATCAAATTGATGAATGACGATTGAGTCATTGAATCATTTATTATCAATGATGCAATCGTAAATGTTAAAAAGGTTGTTTGTTAAAGGAAGATTTCTTACAATCATCCTGCAATAATGATATGAAACTCTCCCGACATACACTGTTCTTTCTACTGATGGCATTCAACTACTTCGCCTATCAGGTCGAGTTGTTTGAAGAAGAACACAAAGAGAAGCACAGGGAAATGTCGTCTGTAGTTTCTTTTGCTCCATTTGGTGTAACGTGGGAAACATTTGGGAAGACAAGCGCCCAAAAAGCATTTGTTCATATTGTAGATGTACAAATAACTTTTCTCGGTGTTTTACCGCCACAATACATCAATAACATTCCTTCACTTTGTCCTTTTGAAATTATCCGGGACAAATCTCCTCCTGAATTACTCGCCTAAATAAATAAAAATCATACAACCATTTTTTCCCACATTCTTGTTGGATGGAAAATTGTGTTGTCTTTTATTAACTATTTATGGAGTAAACTCTTGAACAAGTTGTCCTTACTTGTCGTAGTGTGTTTGTTCTATTTTGATGTAACGTCATATTCTCAATCAATGATTATTATTGATGATACAACGAAGACGTTTCAAATTAATGAAATTATTGTTACAGGCACACGCACGACAAAAAAGATTATTGATATTCCGTATTCTGTCGAACGGATTGATAACACGCAATATAAATTTGAAAAGAAAGTTTCTGTCAACGATGTGCTGGAAGGAATTCCGGGGCTCTTTCTTCAAAATCGTTACGGCAATCATGACGTTCGCGTTTCAATTCGCGGATTCGGCAGTCGCTCGAACTCAGGCATTCGAGGCGTTCGCATTTTGCTGGATGGCATTCCCGAATCAGAACCGGACGGGCAAACACGTGTGGAAGCGATTGATTTTGAATCGGTAGGTTCGATTGAAGTGGTGAAGGGAAATTCGTCATCCCTTTATACGAATGCGCCCGGCGGTATTATCAACTTCATAAACGATATACATTTTCCGAGAACATTTTTTAACAGCTTCAACAACTTTGGCTCGTTTGATTTCCGTAGTAACGGATTCAAGACAGGATTGAAGACAGATAATTATAGCTTTCTGACGACATACAATTATCACACATATCAGGGGTACAGACCGCACAGCGAAGATTATTGGCACATTCTCAATTCCGTTATTGAAATGAAGCCGAATGATTTATCAACATTTTCCGTCTTCAGTTATTTTGTTGACGGATTGATTCGTCTTCCCGGCTCTCTCAGCAAGCAAAAGTTTGAGCAAGACCCGTTTCAGGCGAACAAGAGAGATGTAGATAGAGATGCAAAGCGAATCACAAAAAAAGGAAGAGTTGCATTACAGTTTGACACTTTTTTCGGTAAGGAAAATCAAAACGAATTAGAATTGACTGCTTACGGAACGATGAAGTATTTTGAACGAACAGCACGAACCTATCGTATTATGAATAGGAGTGGAGTAGGGGCGAGCGCACGTTTTGTTCATCATACAAAAATTGCAGATTTGCCGTATGAGTTTTCTGTTGGAACTGATTTATTTTATCAATCCGGACCGATTGAGGAGTACACGAACATCAACGGAAAGAAAGGAGATGCGTTGCTGGCGTTGACCGACGAAGTCATTGCCAATTCAGGAATGTATTTCCAAAACACACTTGGGCTGATTGAAAATGAACTTGATTTACTTGTCACCGGTAGATTTGATAATGTCGTATTTGATGCACGCAATCAACTATTTGAGGTACAGAGTGACCTGAGAAAATTTGGCGCGTTCACTCCAAAAGCCGCATTGAATTATAAACTTACTCCAACAGTCGCTTTGTATTCGTCGTATGGATTGAGTTTTGATACTCCCGCGGGGAATGAACTAGAAAATTATCCCACAAGTACCAAACCTTATTCGCTCATGAAGCCCGACCTTAAGCCTCAAAAATCAAAAAGTTTTGAACTTGGAATAAAA
>JACPVN010000326.1 GCA_016191715.1 Ignavibacteriota bacterium
CAGTTATATCGGACTTGTCGCACCAAAAGATAAAGTTGCAGTGTACATGGGTTATGCGTTTTTATATGGTGTGATTGGAAGTCTCGTCGGCTCAAATCTTGGCGGGGTAATGTATGAAGCGATGCTGAAACCTTTAGTCGGTCAAACCGGAGTTGAAGGTGACATCAGAAATTTCTGGATGATATTTGCGGGACTTGGCATTTTCGCCACGGTCGGATTGTTCTTATACAATAAATTCTTCTCTGCGGATACTCCTGAAACAAATCGTAAAGCAAGAAGTATTATGCTTGGAATTTATTCAGTGTTGATTTTACTTTCCATTTGGTTCTTCTATAAGTCGGTTTTCGGCGGCGCAACGATTGCATACAAAACTATGGTGCAGGCAATTATCATGCTTATCATTGGTGTTGGTGGTGTGGTGATAAGTGCGAAACATAAGTCGTGATTAGTGATTTGTCGTTCTTAAACAAAGAGCGGTGAGCTCTGAGCAATGAAATTATTTTGAAAGAATTTATACAAATAACATATAACTAATAACAAGTAACTAACAATGAATACAACATTAAAATACGGACTTATCTTAGGACTTCTGTGCAGCGCGTGGACGTACGTCTTATGTTTCACGGGCTGGTACATTGACCCTGTCATGATGAACATGTTTTATGCAGTCATTCTGATTGAAATTATTATTCTTTATTTTGCATTAAAAGAAACTGCAACAACGAAAACATACGGCGGACAGGTAGTGAACGGATTACTCGTTTCTGTTTATGGCGGAATTATCATTTTTGTTTCTTCTATGATTTTCACTTCCGTTGTGTTTCCAAATTACTTCAGTGATTTGAACGCGGCATACACGGAAATGATGAGTGGACAAGGAATGTCTGAAGAAGAAATTACGAAAGCAATTCAAGCAATGGCTTCGACACAGACTCCCTTTATGGGAGCGATAATGGGTTTTGTCGGAACGGTTGGAACTGCTTTGGTCGCTTCACTTGTCATTGCAATTTTCAAACGGAAGAAATAAATTTTAACTTTTTGAGCGCATTTTGCGCCATCCCGCTTTGCGGGACATTTTTAACTTTGTACTAAAAATTATGCAAACGACTCCCTCTCAACCAATGATTGATAAAGTCAAACAAATTCAACAAGCATTACGGGAACAGCAAATAGACGGCTGGCTCTTTTATGATTTCTGGAAACGTAACGAATACGCTCAACGTATTCTCGAATACCCGAAACATATTCTCAACACGAGAAGATTTTTCTATTTGATTCCTGCTCATGGTGAACCACAGAAACTCGTTCACAGCATTGAGCGATGGAACATTGACCATTGTCCCGGAGAGAAAACTATTTTCCTTAGTTGGCAATCGCTTGAGGAAGGTTTGAATAAAATTCTCTCCGGAATGAAAACCGTTGCAATGGAATACTCACCGAACAATGCTATTCCCTACATCTCAAAAGTTGATGCGGGAACAATTGAGATGGTGAAACGAACCGGAGTCAATGTTGTTTCTTCAATGAATCTGACACAATGGTTTGAATCCCGTTGGAGCGAAGAAGCATATCAGGATAATCTCGAAACAGCAAAAATAATGAGAGGGATTGTTGACAAAACATTTGCTTTCATGAAATCCGAAATCCAAAATCCGAAATCCAAAATTACAGAGTACGACGTTCAGCAATTCATGCTCAACCAATTCAAGGAAAACGGTTTAACTACGATGGAAGCGCCGAACTGTTCCGTCAATGCTAATAGTGGTAATCCGCACTACGAGCCGACAAAAGATGTCCACTCAGAATTGCATGAAGGCGATTTTATTCTCATTGATTTGTGGGCGAAGAAGAACAAGCCTGGTTCAACATACAACGACATCACATGGGTTGGCTATCTTGGTAATGAAGTGCCTGAAAAATACACGAAGATATTCAACATCGTAAGAGATGCACGTGATGCGGCAGTAGATTATTTGACAAAGTCTTTGGCTGAAGGGAAACAACTGCGTGGTTGCGATGTTGATGATGCATCGAGAAATCATATTGTAAAACATGGTTATGGTGAATTCTTCGTACATCGGACAGGACATTCGATTACGGAAGATTTGCATGGAAGCGGGGCGAACATGGATAATCTTGAAACAAAAGATGAACGAACGATTATCCCCGAAACTTCTTTTTCGATTGAACCGGGAATTTACTTTATGGGTGATTTCGGAATCAGGAGCGAGATTAATGTCTATATCTCAAAAGATAAAAAGGTGATTGTGCCGGGAGAGCCGAGACAGCAGGAAGTTGTTGCAATATTGAAGTAAACAAAATGAAACCGAACTTGAGATGGACACTGTACTTCGTTCTTAGTACTCTGTACTTTGTAAGTTGTTCGAAGGATGATACTAATAATATTTCCGCTTCCGGTACAATTGAAGCAACACAAATAACGATTAGCTCTAAGGTTGCGGGAGAGATTAAACGATTATTTTTTGATGAAGGAACACACGTTGAGGAAGGAGATACGCTTGCAAGTATAAATCACGAAATGGCTGATATTGAATTACGACAGGCGGAAGCAAACGCACTCGCTGCAGAAGCACAGTATCGTTTGATTGTGAAAGGAGCAAGACAGGAAGATCTACTTCAGGCAGAAGCGAATCTCCAAAATGCAAGAAGCGATTATACACGGGTTGAAGATTTGTTTCAGCAGAAGAGTTCGACTCAGAAACAATTCGACGACGCAAAGATGCGGTTTGTAGTTGCCGAACAAGCGTATGAAAAACTCAAACGGGGCGCACGCTCGGAAGAAATTGAAACAGCGATGGCAAGGCGGGATCAAGCCCGTGCCGCTGTTGATGGAATCAAAAAGAAAATTCAGGATGCGACAGTTGTATCTCCGACCGATGGAATCATCACACAAAAGGTGATGGAAGAAGGAGAAGTCGTGGCTCCCGGTGCGACACTTTTTCGTATTGCAAAATTAACTGAAGTTCATTTGATGATTTATGTAACGGAAATCGAACTAGCGAAAGTAAAACTTGGTCAGCAGGCAAAGGTGAGCATTGATGCTTATCCTGACAAGCAATTCGACGGAACAGTTATCTACATTTCTTTCGTAGCTGAGTTCACTCCAAAAAATATTCAAAAAAAAGATGACAGAACGAAACTTGTGTTCGGAGTGAAGATTGAAATTCCCAATCCGGAGTTTACGCTGAAGCCGGGAATGCCTGCTGACGCTCTGCTTCAGTGAAATGTTAAAAATTAAAAGTTAAAAGATTTTGGATTCAGTTCTTGAGATTGTAAATCTAACCAAATCTTATGGGGAAGTTGTTGCTGTCAATGAAATTAATTTTTCTGTTCAGAAGGGAGAGATGTTTGGAATCGTTGGACCTGACGGAGCGGGAAAGACAACACTGTTTCGAATGTTATGCGGAATCATTCCACCAACAAGCGGCACAGCAACCGTTCTTCATCATGACTTAATCAAAGAGACTAAAAAGATCAAAGTCCAAATTGGATATCTCTCTCAGCGATTTACATTGTACGGAGATTTAACAGTTGATGAGAACATCGAGTTCTTTGCTGAAATCCATGAAGTAAATAATTATCAACCGAGAAGGGAGGAACTGCTGGAGTTTACACGCCTCACGCCGTTCCGCCAACGTCTTGCAGAGCATCTTTCCGGAGGCATGAAACAAAAGCTTGCTCTTGCCTGCACGCTTATCCATCAACCCAAAATTATCTTTCTCGACGAACCGACAACCGGAGTTGACCCTGTTTCACGACGCGATTTCTGGAAAATCCTATCGAGTCTTCTCAAACAAAACATAACGATTGTTATGAGTACGCCTTACCTCGATGAAGCAGAACGGTGCAGTAGAATTGCGCTCATGAATGAAGGAAACGTGTTGGTTGTGGATACACCGCAAAATGCAAAACAATTGATGAGAGGAGAAGTGCTTGAACTTGTGTGTGATAATATCCGCGCCGCATCGGATGTATTAAAAAATCTCCTTCCGGGTAATGCAGTTCAAACATTCGGCGACCGTCTTCATGTTATCG
>JACPVN010000052.1 GCA_016191715.1 Ignavibacteriota bacterium
ACGTCGTTGATGAAAGATCCCGAACTGTTAAAGCGCGCATTGAAGTACAAAACACATCGGGCAAATTAAAACCCGAGATGTTCTGCACGGTAAAAATTCAAACATCGCTTAGAAACGAGACAATCAAAATTCCTGAAAGCGCGTTGCTTGGTGAAACGGAAAAGCATTTTGTTTTCATCGCGCTGAATGACTCAACATTTGAAAAGCGGGATGTTCGCACAGGTGTGGAAACTCGTGAATTTGCTGAAGTCATGGATGGATTACTCGTCGGTGAAAAAATAGTGGTCAAAGGCGGATTCTTTTTGAAATCCGAGTTGGCAAAAGAAACCTTTGGCGAAGAACATTAAGAGAGGAATGACTTATGATAAATAGAATCATTGATTTTGCATTAACACAACGAGTGCTCATTGTTGCCTTAGCAATTCTTGTAGCAGTCATAGGCATCTACTCGTTGAATGAAATTCCGATAGATGCTTTTCCCGATGTTACCAACGTTCAGGTACAAATTATTTCCGAAGCGCCGGGGCTTTCTCCGGTTGAAGTCGAAAAGTTAGTAACATTTCCCATCGAAATCGCGATGAACGGACTTCCGCGATTGACGGAAGTTCGTTCTATCTCAAAATTCGGTCTCACGGTTGTCACTGTCGTTTTTGAAGATGGTGTTGATATTTACTTTGCACGGCAGTTGGTGTTTGAACGATTGCAACGAGTGAAGGAATCGCTTCCACCGACAGTACCGGAACCTGAAATGGGTCCCATTGCGAGTGGCATGGGAGAAATCTATCAGTACTTTCTTGAAAGCGACAGTCTCGACATAATGGATTTGCGAACGATTCAGGATTGGTTTATCAAACCGCAGTTACGAACCGTTCCCGGAGTTACGGAGGTGAACAGTTTCGGAGGACTTGTCAAACAATATCATATCCTCGTCGAGCCATCGAAATTATTGAGCTACAATTTAACGCTTGATGAAGTGTTTGAATCGGTAGAAAAAAATAATTCGGTTGCAGGAGGAAATTATCTCGAACATGCTTCAGAGCAATATATTATTCGGGGAATCGGTCTTGCACAAACTGAGCGTGACCTTGAAAACATCGTTGTTAAAAATGCAGACGGAACCCCGGTATATCTTAAAAATGTCGCGCAAATAACTGTCGGACCGGAAATCCGTCAGGGCGCAGTTGTCATGCAGGGACGAGGAGAGGTCTCCGCCGCAATCGTGATGATGTTGAAAGGTGAAAACAGCAGAAAAGTTATTGAGAAGGTAAAAGCGAAGATTGAAGAAATCAATAAGTCCTTACCGCCACACGTGAAAGTCCATCCTTATTATGATCAAACGGATTTAGTGGGAAAGACATTAAGCACGGTGAAAACTAATTTACTCGAAGGTGGTTTGTTAGTCGTTGTCGTCTTACTGATTTTTCTCGGTGATTTCCGCGGCGCGATGATTGTCGCTTCGACCATTCCTCTCTCCATGCTTTGCGCGTTCATCGGCATGAAATGGCTTGGTTTCTCTGCAAATCTCATGAGTCTCGGCGCAATTGATTTCGGAATGATTGTTGACGGTTCGGTTGTCATGGTGGAAAACTTTGAGCGCAAATTGCTTCACCATAGCGGGCAACATACAAAACTTCAACTCATTCAGGATGCGGCGAAAGAAGTCGGCAGACCGATTCTCTTTGGCATTCTCATCATCATCGCCGTCTATATCCCGATTCTCACCTTGCAAGGAATTGAAGGAAAAATGTTTGTGCCGATGGCACTAACCGTCGGGATGGCGTTACTCGGTTCACTTATTCTGACACTCACCTTTGTTCCTGTTCTCAGTTCGTTCTTCCTGAAAGAGAAGAAAACACATAAGGAACCTCGACTTATCCATTGGATTCGACTTGTGTACACGCCGCTTCTTGAACGCGCGCTGAAACATAAGTTCCTTGTTTTGCTTGGCGCGTTGCTCGTTCTTGCGATTTCATTTGCTGTTGTTCCGTTCCTCGGAACAGAGTTTATTCCTGAACTTGATGAAGGTTCGATTCTCATTCAACCGATTCGGATGCCGAGTATTTCACTCACCGAATCAATCGAAATAGAAAAGAAAGTTCAGCAAATCATTATGCAATTTCCTGAAGTCGAGTTTGTGGTTGGTCGTCTTGGTCGCCCCGATATCGCAACCGACCCGATGGGTGTGAACCTCAGCGATATTTATGTCACACTGAAACCTAAATCGGAATGGAAAACTGCCGGGACAAAAGAAGAACTCGTTGAAAAGATGGTGGAAGAATTGAAGCACATTCCCGGAGTAAACTACAACATCACACAGCCGATTGCCATGCGTGTGGATGAACTTGTTTCCGGTGTGAAGTCTGATATTGCAATCAAACTGTTCGGAACTGATTTGGATATGTTGAAAGAAAAAGCAGACCGCATAGCCGATGTCGTTCGTACTGTCAATGGCGCAGTTGATGTTTCGATTGAACAAACCTCAGGTCAAACGTATTTGAATATTTATGTTGACAGAGATGCCATTGCCCGTTACGGGCTGAATGTTGCTGATGTTCAACGTGTTATTGAGATTGCGATTGGAGGAAAAACCGCTACCGAGATGTTTGAAGGACAAGCGCGGTTTGCAGTACTTGTTCGTTACCCTGAAAACAGCCGAGGAGATATTCAATCAATTGAAAATACTCTTATAAGTTTACCGAATGGAGGGAACGTTCCGTTAAAACAAGTTGCACGCAT
>JACPVN010000327.1 GCA_016191715.1 Ignavibacteriota bacterium
TTTATGAAGAATGATTGCAAAGAACATCAATAACCCAATAGAATAATCGAACTGCATCCCCGCCGAGATTGATAATCCATCAAAGAACGCATGGATCAACATCCCTGAAATTGCTGCCATACTTGCTGTTTTGGAAACCATCACTTCATGGTGTGTTTCTTCACCGAAATGTAAATGCCCGACAATGGTGTGTTCAAAAAAATGTAATACGGCGAATCCGACAACAATGTAAAACGAAGCGGCTCCTCCCAGCAACTTCAAACTCTCAGGAACCAATTCAAAAAAAACAAGGGCAAGCAAAAAGCCCGCGCTCAGTGCCATTAAATATTCCTGCGCTTTGCGGGGCCAATCTTTTTTGAATAAGACCAACACACCGCCAAGCACTTCGACCGCTGAAGCCAGCACACCGAAAAGAAAAATTCTAAACATTATTTCCCGTACGGAGTTTTCAAATATTTCTCTGCAGACTTGTGCGAATCCTGATAGTCTTTCATATCCAAAACTTTCTTGTATTGTTTGATTGCATACTCGCGCTTCATTTGTACATCATAAATCATCCCGACTCGTAAGTTCGACATAATCATAAAACCGGACGGACCATCTTTATCCAACGAACGGGAAAGTTCATCCGTCTTGTAGAAATGACGCAACGCCGCGTCGTGTCTTCCGTTTTGCATCTCGCTTAAGCCGAGATAATAATGCGCTTCCCGCTCGACATTTTTGTTGTATCCCAACTTACCGATATTAACAAGGGCAAGTATAGAATCAAACTCAACCGTCATTTCCTCCCAATGACCGAGCGCAGCTCGGCACCGCCCGACATACCGATGGAACACAACATTGTTCGGGAATTTCTCATGCAAACGGACGGCAATCTCCAGCGCATTCCCGAATTGCTTTTCATATTGAAACATCAATTGCATCAAAAAGTATGATGCCTCGATGTTGGCAAATATCGCTTCCTCCGATGCCTGCCTCAACTGACTCATCCCTTTCACGCGGTCTCCGTCGGGAAAGAAAATCATCAACGGCTTTACAAACGGATATTGTTCGGGAATTAACTCTGCATAGTAATTGTAAATGCCGATGCCGAGCAGAACATCATAATTAGTCGGAGCGAGTTTGTACGCCTGTTGAACAATCGGCAACGCAATTCTCCCATCGTTTGCCGCTTTCACCCAATCTTCTCTGTTTGCATACAACCGTCCCCGAAACCCGATTGCGCCTCCTTTGAAAAAAAGAGCCGTTACGTCATCCTCATTCATTTCCAATCGTTCGTCGCACACTTCGATTGTTTTTTCCAGGAGCGAGATAAATCGTTCATCATTCGATTCGTTATCGAGGTCAATGAGAATCCGTTCCCATTCAATCGTTGCAAGAAAAAAATGTCCGGCAGGATGGTCGGGCTTGAGCCGAATCAATTCCTTGAATTCTTTTTTCGCGTGCTCAAATTGAAGGTCATACACATAATTAATTCCCCGTTGCGTATGTACATTGAACAATGAATCTGTTGACCATTGCGCATTGACCAATGAAGTGAATATAACACAGACGAAAAGAGTAAGAAGTATTTTGGGTGATTGAAGATTCACGATTGGAGATTCAGGGTTTTAGTTTCAAATGAAAAAAAAGAAAAAGAAAGCCGACCAAATGCTGATCGGCTTTCTGAACTCAGTGTTGAAAAATAAATTACTTTTTCGCCCAAGGACCTGAACCGCTGTTCCATGCAATAGTAATATTTACAGAGCGATTTGGTGCAGTGCCTTGAACTGCTGATGCTTGAAATCTTGCATAGTGTCCATCTTGTGTAATTGCAAGATACACTTTGTTTGCCACGATAGTCAACCCCGGGCTTGTTCGGAACGCACTTTCATCGGGGAAATCAACAGCGTCATCAAGACTTGTGGCGATTGTTTCATAGAGCTTTGTTGTTCTCCATCCTGAGGATGCAAAATCTTCATCGGAAGGACTTTTCAGTAACGGAGTTCCATTGCTTCGACCGTCAATCCATAAATCAATGTTTGCTCGATTATCCGGTGATGAGGATGAAAAAGGAAATGTATTGCCGGAAGAGAATTGGAGTCCTGAAGGATTTGATGAGTCAAATTCATAAATCGTTGCCGCACTGAACCGTTGTGTCGGTCCCCAGAGGAGACTTAATTCTACACTGACATCTCCGTTCGATTTTACTGAACGAATTTTGAATGTATAATTATCACCGTTCGTTAATCCGGTTTTTGTAAACGTTGTTGCGGTAATTTGCACACTGTCAATTTTTACATTTGAGGCATTATACACCTGAACACGGTAACCGGCAAACGTAGCAATGCCATCGTCAACCGAAGCTGTCCACGTCAGAGTTACACTTCCGCTTTTAGCAATTGCCTTAAAGTTCGTCGGCGGTGCAAAATCCTGTGGTGTGAGTGTCTCTTCCTTATCGCATCCCGAAAGTAACAACATTGATATGCTTCCGAGAACAACAAGAATGAGTATGGAAAATATATTTCTTTTCATGGTTTTATCCCTAAAAAAAATGAATAAATGAATTGATTAACTTAAAACTTTGGACAAAAGATACTGACTTAGATTGTCAATTCCAACCCGTTCTTGCGCCATCGAGTCACGGTCCCGAACGGTTACGGTTTGGTTTTCAAGCGTTTCGGAATCAACAGTAACACAGAACGGTGTGCCGACTTCATCCTGACGGCGGTACCTGCGACCGACCGCACCGCTGTCGTCATAGAACACTCGCATTTTCGGTCTGAGTTCCTGCTCAATCTTCTTTGCTATTTCCGGCATTCCGTCCCGGTTGACTAATGGAAATATCGCCGCTTTGATTGGCGCAAGTTTCGGATGAAATTTCAACACGACACGGGTTTCCGCACCACCTTCTGCTGTTGGCGCTTCTTCTTCGTTGTAGGAGTTCACAAGAAACGCCATCGTTGAACGGCTCGCGCCTGCTGATGTTTCGATGATGAACGGAGTATATTTCTCTTTCGTCTCTTCATCGAAATATTTCATCGTCTTGCCGGAATATTCTTCATGTCGTGACAAATCGAAATTTGTCCGGTTGTGGATTCCTTCGATTTCTCCCCAGCCAAACGGGAACGCAAACTCGATGTCGTACGCATCCTTCGCGTAGTGGGCAAGTTTTCCCGGCTCGTGCTGATGCCAGTTTAATTTCTCTCTCGGCATTCCGAGTTTGACAAACCAGTTCATTCGTTGCTCACGCCAGTATTCAAACCAATCCACATCCGTTCCCGGCTTGACAAAGAACTGCATTTCCATCTGCTCGAACTCCCGCGTTCGGAAAAGAAAATTCTTTGTATTGATTTCATTACGGAATGCTTTTCCAATCTGAGCAATTCCAAACGGAAGTTTCTGCCGTGATGCGCTCTGCACGTTCAGGAAGTTCACGAAAATTCCCTGTGCCGTTTCCGGTCGAAGATACACAACAGCGCCAGAATCTTCCACCGGACCGACATACGTTTTGAACATGAGATTGAATGTTCGCGCTTCCGTAAATGAATCTACAGTTCCACAATTCGTGCAAACTAATTGTTGGACCATGGTTTTTTCTTTTTTACAAAATGGACAATTGTTATGGTATTGTGCAATAATATCAGCAACAGCATCTGCACCCATTTTTCCATGTTGAAGCAAAAGATCATCCATCACCTCTGATGGTAAATTTAGATTTACAGACCTACCACAACTTGAACAACGAAACTTTCTGGAAACATAATCTAAACGGTAGCGGGCTTTGCATTGTTTGCAGTCCACCATCGGGTCGGTGAAATTTTCGACGTGACCGGATGCTTCCCACACACGCGGGTGCATCAGGATTGCCGCGTCAAGTCCTTCGACATCTTCACGGTACGTCATGGCTTTCCACCATTCATCTTTGATGTTTCGAAGCAACTCAACGCCCAGCGGACCGTAATCCCACGCGCCATTTAACCCACCATAAATTTCACTTGATTGAAAAATGAACCCTCGTCGCTTGCAGAGCGAGACGAGTTTTTCCATCAATTGAGTATCTGATTTTTGATTTGATTTTGCCATGTTTCCTGATGATGAAAATAATTTGGTATAATTTAATGTATGGTTGCTGATTTAACAAGCACTCTATCTCTGGCCTGATACTGAGAAGGATTTGTTGCTGTAGATTTTAGTCTTTGTAAGAAAGATAGATTGTTAACTGATTCAACTAAGTATGAATGACTAACCATCAATACTTTATCTAATTTTTGAAGTTCGCTTACGAGAGCTAAGAAAAATTCCTCTTTTGAAAATTCACTTTCAACAAGAATTATTGCAGAATTTGCTTTCACTTCCTCGGCATAATCCTGATACGATTTTAGCTCACCCAAAATCCTCTTATTGAATGATGAACGCTCACTCCACTCTTCTTTACTTTTACACTCGATTAAAAAGGCTATGTCATTGGAAACGAGAATGTCAGGATTGTTTTCAACAAAATTTTTCAGTGATATGCGAACCAGTTCCGAGAGATTTCCTTGGTATTTGTCTGCATTAAAACCTAAACGACGCAACACTAAACAGGATTGATATTCAAATTCAACTTTGAAAAGTTCTTTTCTTGGCGGTGTAAATCCATAATATTGAGTCAGGTTCAATAATTCTCTTTCTTCCGGCGTATCTTTGATAATACTCCGTACTTTATCAAAGGTAGCCAGCTGTATCGAATCAACAGTAGAATGAATTCCAAGTTCTTTTGCGTATTCATTGTATGCCAATAAAACATCATGTTGATATTCTGGTGGAACATCCGAATAAAAATCAAAATGGATGTTCATTTTTAGTGAAGAATAATCCTTGTTGAGAATTCCAAATTTCTTTTGCAAATCCTGAAGGAGTGCGAGATTTTCAGGTGTCGTAAACGATCGTTGTGGAAACTCAATACAAGAGTTAAGAAAGTTTTTGGGAAGTTTTTTATTTTCTAATGAACAAACTTGGAGCAATAGCAAGAGAACACTTTTCCTTGCTTTGTCAACACCTAAATCTAAATACCAAAGAGGAAGAACTTTAAGAAAATGTTGTAATAAAACATTACCTTTTTGTGTTGGATGACAAACTCCCTCATCATCCAACCAAAACAGTCCAACTTGACTTCCCCATGTTATCCAAGGTCGTATTGAACGATTGACTTCATCAATATCTGCCTCAGTCATTTTCAAGTCTTTATTGAACTGTTCAATTCCTCCCTTTTCTTTGTATGAGAGTCTTCCCACTTTTTCCAAAACAACAACATGTTCACTTCTTGACAAAACAACATCCTTCTCAACTTTTCCAACATAAAAATAAAGTTGATTGATGTGTAATGGCATCATCTGAAGGGCATAAAGAATGGAAACAAATGGTCGTATTCTCAACTTCCGAAATGTCGGGTCGGTATAATGTCCGTTCACAAGCTTCAGCGTAAGTAATGAAGTGCTGAATATTGACATTTCATTAATATCTTTTGGACATTCTTCCCGAAAATTATAGTTCCCTAATTTTTCTCCAATCGGTGAAGGCTGATAATGATATTCATTTTTATCAAGAGACCTGTTCAACAAACCTAAATGCGTACAAGTCGTTAAATGATCTCGTGATCGTCTCCCTTGTCTATCTCTCGGTTTGAGTTTGCTAAATTTGCTTAACTGATAATTGGTTAAACTCTTTTCAAAAGAAATAGATGTCGCGGGTTGGTTTTCCTTCAATAAAGCGATGATTTCGTTTACAGTAAAACGAAAGCGAAATAAA
>JACPVN010000328.1 GCA_016191715.1 Ignavibacteriota bacterium
CGACGTTTGACATGGCACAATCGCAAGGAGGAACAAACACCATTACATGGACTATCACTACTTGTGTCGGTCAGGTGCCTCCATCAGCGGGTTATACTTTCTGTGCTATAACAAAACCTTCGTGGTTGCCAAATCCTTCAGCTTCCTGCGGCGGTGGAACGGTTCAGTATGAAGTCTATTTAACATTTCCCGATAATGCAGTTGCACCATTGACAGAAAACATTCCTGATGGTTCAAACGTGTTTGTAGAAGGAGCGCTTGGTTTCATCGGATTGCCGGAAGCATCAACAACGCTGAAAATTCCCGGAACATCCGACCCGATGACGGCAAACTTCAGTTTCAAAATTGGAGACCAGGGTGTTTCCGTCAACATCACCGGAACAATTGATGCAGGAATTAATTGCGGGCAGAACACTCTCACAGCAACCGGCATGGCAACATTGACGGCAAATGTCCAAAAAACATTTTCTCTCGGTTGGGATTTTTCACCGTATCTTCCTTCCTGCACAGGGTGGTTAGGATTTCCTCCGGTGAAACAACTTTGCAACAGTGTTCATGCTGTCGCAAGCGCGGTGAATATCGGAGCGACAGTTGGCGGGACAATTGCCGTGAACGCTTCAGTCGGAGTTCCGCCGTTAAAATTTCTTGGCGGCTCAGCAAGCGCGACTGTGTATATCCGTCCGTTTGTCAACTTCTTTACATTTCATGCAAATGGAAACGGTCGGTTAACATTCGGTATTGATATTCCATCATTCAATCTTCATACGCCTCAAGCAGAAGTAGATTTTACCGCGACAGAATCTATCACGGGCTGGTCATATCAATTCGGACCGTACACCTATCCAGGCGCGATTCCGTTCAGACAGGAATTCATCGCCGACCTGATGAGGGAACTGACATTCGCTCCGGAAGGAACGAGATACAATTTTCAGGACAGCGTCGTTGCTACAAACGTTCCAAGCGATGCAATGCCTGTCTTTGCGTTCGGCTCGAACGGCAAAGCGGCGGCGGCGTGGGTGACAAAGCATGGAAGCAATGCACGTCCATCGGGAAATATTTCTCTGAAATTGTTTGATGGTACCACATGGGGTTCTGTTATTTCACTGAACAGCGATGTTCAGGTTGACCAAAATCCTTCCATCGCGTTTGATAATGCAAATCATGTCGTGGTTGCTTGGGAGAGAAACAGTTCTCTGCCCGTGCCGACAGCAGATTCACTATTATATAGCGGTGATTACCTGAGAGAGTTTGATATTCATTATGCGATCATTGATGCTGTGAACGGAAGCGTCTTACAAAGAGATTCATTCGGTTTACCGCTTCAGTATGATGCCAAACCGAAACTGATGAAAGGGACGGACGGAAACGTTCTGCTTGAATGGCAACAGACGCTCGGCAATACGTTCTTCGGTGATGGAACTGATTCTCTCTATCTCCATGGAAGATGGTGGAACGGAACAACATGGTCAGGTGAGTTGACTTCAATCGGCTTGACCGGAATTTTACATTGGGAACCTGCCGTTCACAATCAAGACACTGCACACGTTGCTTGCATTAAAGAAATGAATGATGATTTCTCCACAGCGCAGGATTGGGAAGTGTTTACCATTCCGTTGAACGGAACAACATGGAGTGCGCCTCAACAAATCACCAATGATTCGCGGATTGATTTCGGAGTTCACTCAACATATACGCCGGGCGGACAACCGGTGTTGACTTGGTTCCGAGATTCTGTCGTTGTCGGTGTGATTGGTAACCTGACGCAAACTCCGGCAACGTGGCTTTTGCACGAGCATCAAATCAGCGCAGAGTTTATGAACGGCGCCGTGAAAGTGACATCGGATAGTGTGGTGTTGATGTGGACAAGCGGCGGGAAGATTCAATACTCGGCGGCAAGCATCGCGGCACAGCAATTTCAAAAACAGGAGATCGTGAACTTCACGATGGACGCGCAGCAATTTCCCTCGCTGAATATTGACTCGCAGGGAAAACTTCGCCTCGGATATTTACAAACTGCATGGCGAGCAGATACTTCATTACTTTCCGATACTTCGACAATTTATCTCTCGACTGCATCGCTCAATTACTCAACGCCGTTGCCGAGGTTTACTTCTTCGGTTGCATCGCTTGATTTCGGTTCGCTTGATGTCGGCACAACAAGGTCAGACAGCATCACTATCAACAACAGCGGCGTGGGAAGTTTGAATATTACTTCCATCTTCTCCGAGAACAATGAGTTTACAATCTCACCAACGAGTGCGACAATTCTTCCGGCAGCAGATCAGAAGTTTACCATTACGTTCGCGCCAACTATTTCGGGAGTAAAATCAAGCACGATGATATTTATTCATAACGGAGAAACATCACCGGATGTACTTCAACTTTCCGGAGTTGCAACCGGACTTGGCGTGACAACGCTCAGTTTGAATTCAAAATGGAATTTGGTTTCAGTTCCGAGAATAGTTGAGAATGATTCCGTGCAATCCTTGTTCTCGACTGCGGTTTCTCAGGCATTCCGATTCGACCAAACAGCCGGATATGTTGCCAGTCCGACACTGGAGAATGGAGTCGGTTATTGGTTGAAATTCGCTTTCGCACAGAATGTCAACATCGTCGGAGAAGACCGCACGCTCGACACACTCGAAGTGAAAGCGGGGTGGAATCTCATCGGTGGTTTATCCGCATCCGTTGATGTTTCCGCGATTGTGCAAATTCCCTCTGCCAATGTGCAATCGAATTACTTCGGCTACGAGAGCGGGTACCTTTCCACAACGACACTCGTTCCCGGCAAAAGTTATTGGGTGAAAGTGAATCAGGATGGCGTGTTGATCGTGCGGTGGGAATAAAGATTCGGCCGGAATAAAAGTTCTGCGGCTTACTTCCTCTCGCTAAGCAGCAGATTATGAGAACAAGTTATCTTAGCAATAAAAGTTTCTTTACACTCACAAAGTCGCCGGCAGTCATTTTGTAGAAGTACACTCCGCTCGGTAATCCGGAAGCATCGAATTCCTGAATCTTGTATCCTGCATTCTGAATCTTGTCAACGAGTATAGCAACTTCTTCTCCAAGCATGTTATACACTTTCAGTGTAACCTTGTAAGTCGAGAAGCCTTCCTGACCTATATCGGGTAACTGATAACGTATAACTGTTGAAGGATTGAACGGATTGGGATAGTTCTGTTCAAGCGAAAATCCATTCGGTAAATTGTCGTTGCTCACTGAAAGAGGTGGTGTATGAGGATTCCATGTTATTATTCTCAATGAAAATATCGAGTCAGGAATAACGAATGTGTTTTGTGCAAGCATGTCTATCGAAATAGTGGGATTGGTTTTTCTATCAACAATTCGTGCGCTATCGTAATACAACCCGATAGAGGAGTACCAGTGAAGCGTAATCGGATATGTTCCGGTGAAAGAAACTTTATATGTATCACTCTGAGTTGGACTGTAAAAATTCCTGAAATCATGAAACACAGGAAAGTCCGAACAACCGGTACGGGGCGCAACAAATTGTGCACAGTGATTGTAAAAGAGACCACATTCAGTAAAGAAAAACCATTCATCCAAATCCGGATCAATGCAAAACGTTGCTTCTGGATGAACACCGAAGTAAAGTGTATCCGGTTGAAACTGTGGTTCCAGTACGTCGCTGAACCAAATTGGTAACTTCGTTTGAGTCTGATTACCCGGAAGAGTTTTGAATGTGTAGTCGTCACTTGTATCACTATCGGTGCAGTTCAAACTGAGTGTTCTGAAATGATATTCTTTGTTTGGCAACAGGTTTGTCAGTTGAAAAGAAAGTTGCCAATCTCCGTGCATGGGATGAAGTTCGGTTCTGTTTCCATAACTCGAAGTTGTGCCCCATTCAAACCAACCGATTGCATAGTCAAAGGGAAAAACCAACGCATGTAATCGAGCGGAACTATCGGTTATACTATCTGCATAACATGAGGAAATATTCGGAATACCACCGTTACATTCAAACGGTATTGGAATGGCAATAAGATGTGCTTTATTAATGCCATCTGTAACTAGTTCTATTGTAGAAATTGTTAACATATCAATTGTCAACGGTCCATCTTCAGGGTCATTGTATTTGAAAATCAAACGCGAGAATGAACTTGACAGGTTTGTACTCCATGAAAACCGGAGTGGTGATGTATCGCTGACGGTGGATGTCGTCTGAAATCGGATTGTAAAAGTATCACTTAAAGAAATAATCATGCCATGGTAGTTCATTTTGATTCCATTGCCCAGACACTTTCCATCGCCTGTTCTCGTATCAATAAAGCGGGCATCAAAAATCCCGGGAGATGGTATTGGTGGTAATTCAAATTCATTATAAAGTTCGTCTTTACAATAGGAAGCAAGAGGAGCATATCCAAAAGAGAGTGTGTCAATGCCTGAACTGTTATCGCGAACAACGAAGGGAAAAGTAATCACCTGTGAGAACAAACTGAATGAACATGGAACGGTAAGTACGATATATATGATTATGGATAAAATATGCTTCATTGTTCTACCCTTCTTTATAAAAGTTTCTATGCAAATGTAGCCACAATCCTGATGAAAGTCAAGCGATTTGCCGTTCAAAAAAACTTCCGTATATTTGCCGCCGGAAAATTACCCTTTAAGTTTGAACCTGTGAGTTCAGAAAGGAACAATGAATACATTTACCCTACAATATGACAGAACCTTCTTCCCATTCGGGATTGAAGGATTTTTTGTTTTTGGAGCAATCCACCATGAAAACTAAAGTCATTGATGAGCGGGATTTCGAGCGAATGCTCACCCGTCTTGCCCACGAAATACTTGAACGGAACAAAGGCGCCGGAAATATCGCTCTTGTCGGAATCAGAACGCGGGGAGAGTTTCTTGCGCGCCGACTTGCAGAGAAAATCAAATTGCTTGAAGGGAAAGAAATCCCGCTCGGATTTCTCGACATCACTCTGTACCGGGATGACCTGCGCGAGAAACATCAGCAACCGGTACTGCTCGGAACATATATTGAGTTTGATATTACGGGCAAGCATCTCATTCTTGCTGACGATGTTCTCTTCACCGGACGCACGGTTCGCTCGGCACTCTCCGAACTTGTGGACTTAGGACGACCGGCATCCATTCAACTTGCGGTGATGATTGACCGGGGGCATCGCGAACTTCCCATCAAAGCGGATTATGTCGGGAAAAATATTCCGACATCGTTGCAACAGGAAGTACAGGTTTGCATGAAAGAACTTGACGGAGAAGATGCAATCTATCTCAAAGAATTAAAGGAGAGCAACTAATGCCTTTATCCTCACGACATTTACTCGGCTTAGAAGGCGTGCCGAAAGAAGACATCAATCTGATACTTGATACCGCGACAAACTTCCGTGAAGTGTTGGAGCGACCGGTCAAGAAAGTCCCGACACTGCAAGGACAAACGATTGTTAATTTATTTCTTGAAGATTCAACGCGCACACGAGTTTCATTCGAGTTGGCAGAGCGGCGACTCTCCGCCGATGTTGTAAATTTTTCAGCAAGCGTCAGCAGTCTCAAAAAAGGAGAAACGCTCAAAGACACCGTCCGCAATCTTGAAGCGATGAAAATTGACATGGTGGTCATTCGTCATGCCGCGCAGGGCTCACCCCACTTCCTCACCAAAATTATGGACGCACACATCATCAACGCAGGAGATGGTTCGCACGAACATCCGACTCAGGCGTTGCTTGATATGTACACGATTCGCGAAAAGTTCGGAACACTCGAAGGCATTCATGTGTGCATTGTCGGGGATATTTCTCACAGCCGTGTTGCGCTCTCCAACATTTACGGATTGAAAACAATGGGCGCAACGGTTTCCGTCTGCGGACCGAAAACGCTTATTCCCAAAGATATTGAAAAGCTTGGCGTGAATGTTTTTTACAACATCAACTCGGCAATTCGCGAAGCGGATGTGCTGAATGTCCTCCGCATCCAGCTTGAACGACAGGATAGAGTGTTTCTCCCTTCGATGCGCGAATACCGCGAGTATTTTGCCGTAACAAAAGAGCGACTCAAGCACGCACGAAAAGAAATTACTATTCTCCATCCCGGACCAATTAACCGCGACGTCGAACTCTCCGCCGATGTTGCCGATAGCGATGCCTCATTGATTCTTCATCAGGTGTTGAACGGTGTTGCGGTGCGGATGGCGGTGTTGTATCTATTAGGCACCGGTAAATAGATTCGTGTGTGGCGAATTATATGATACGATGTGAGATATGAGATGTGAGTAATTGCCAGGTGATAAGTGAAAGGTCATAGGTATGAACAATTTCATCAATTAATCACTCACTAATTAACCACTAACCAATTAACCAAAATGAAACTACTTTTAAAACAGGGACGAGTAATAGACCCCATGAGCGGGATTGATGCTGAAACAGATTTACTGATTGTTGACGGCGTTATCGAAAAGATGCAAACGAAAATTGCATCAGGAAAAGAGACGCAAGTGCATGATGTGAATGGAATGATTATCTCTCCCGGATTTATGGATATGCACGTACATCTTCGTGAACCGGGTTTGGAGCATAAGGAAACG